>JABXIP010000403.1 GCA_013373005.1 Cytophagia bacterium
ACATCGAGAATACCGTCATTGTCATCATCTATATCTATTCCATCAGGAATTCCATCAAAGTCTGCATCCAGCACATTTTCTTCCCTCCAGTCTCTCTCTGAGGTTTGGCCCGAAGTGGACACATCAGGGAAATCGTTCGCGTCCTGATCGTTGTAAATGTTGTTCGTAGCATTAGGCCCAACTACCAAGTCAAACGCATTATCCAGGCCATCGCCATCGCTATCCAAACCTGTCGGGGTTGTATTGGCTACCTGATCGTTATCCGTATCCCATCCTTCGAGTACATCGGAAAAACTGTCGTTATCTGAGTTAAAATCTATGTAATCTGGAGTTGAATCAGAATCAGTATCAACTGGAGTAATAGGAGTGCCCCCATTATCTGAATCGAAAGCATTATCTATTCCATCGCCATCCGTGTCAGATCCCACAGGAATAATCGGGCTGCCCGTTGTAGCTTGAGACTCAATCAAGTCTACAATTCCATCACCATCTGCATCAATATCTATATTATTGGCCAACCCGTCAGAATCAGTATCAGGATTAGACAAAGCCGTACCACCATTGTCGCTATCAAAGGTGTTGGCCCAACCGTCTTCATCGGTATCAGTAGCGGAATCAACTAGTCCGTCATCATTAGTATCCACTCCTCCAGCTTCAATGATATCCGGTATACCATCATTGTCTGAATCTAAATCCAGATAATCATAGATTCCATCATCATCTGTATCAGGATTATCCAGAGCAGTTCCACCATTGTTGCTATCGAACGTATTGGCCCAACCATCATTATCGGTATCTGTATCATCGTCTACTCGACCATCGTTATTACTGTCAACTCCTCCTGCTTCAACAATATCAGGAATACCATCATTATCTGAATCAAGGTCCAATCTATCGACTATTCCATCACCATCGGTATCGGTAGACTCTCCCTCATCAACATCAAGAATTCCATCATTGTCATCATCTATGTCCGTATTGTCTGGAATACCATCAAAATCAGCATCTTCATCATTGGTTTCACGCCAATCTCTTTCACTATCACCTGCAGTGGTCACATCAGGGAATGCAAGTGCCGTTTGGTCATTAGTTGGATTAGTTGTGCTATTCGGGCCTACCACATCGTCATAGGCATCATCCAATCCATCGCCATCAGTATCTGAACCTGAAGGGGTAGTTTCTGCTATTAAATCTCCGTTGGTATCCCATCCTTCCAAGGCATCTGTAAAGTCATCGTTGTCAGAATTTAGGTCGAGGTAATCTGGAGTTGTATCTGCATCTGAATCAATCGGATTAGTAGGCGTTCCTCCATTATCTGTATCGAAGGCATTATCCAATCCATCCAAATCAGTGTCTGTTCCTGAAGGTATAACAGGACTCACTGTAGTTATCTGAGATTCGATCAAGTCTACAATTCCATCTCCATCACTATCTATATCTAAAAAGTTTTTCAACCCATCAGAATCGGTGTCTGGGTTTGAAAGTGCTGTTCCACCATTATCACTATCAAAAGTGTCGGCCCAACCGTCATTGTCAGTATCAGTATTGTCATCTACTCTACCATCATCATCGGTATCAACTCCGCCAGCTTCAATGATGTCCGGTATACCGTCATTATCTGAATCCAAATCCAGGCTGTTGATGATTCCATCATTATCGAAATCACCCTGGCCTTCATCAATATCTAAAATACCGTCATCATCATCATCAATATCAATTGAGTTGATCTGTCCATCTCCGCCAGAATCTACCTCATTATCTTCTCTCCAATCTCTTTCAGAAGTAAACCCTGAAGTAGTCTCGTCAGGGAAATCAAGAGCGTCCTGATTATTATAAGTATTGGTTGTACTATTAGGTCCTGCTACCAGATCAAATGCATTATCTAATCCATCAACATCCGAATCGCCTCCTGTTGGAATAGTTTCGGCCATATAATCACCATCTGTATCCCAAGCTTCTAATAGATCAGGGAAGCCATCATTATCGGAGTCATAATCTAAATAATCCGGTGTGCCATCAGATTCAGTATCGACTGGGTCTACAGGGGTTCCTCCTGTTACATCAAAAGCATTATCAATTCCATCTCCATCAGAATCAGTACCCGAAGGAACAACAGGAGAACCTGTGCTAGCTTGGGATTCAATCAAATCCACAACTCCGTCACCATCACTATCTAGATCAAGGAAGTTCTTGATTCCATCTCCATCAGTATCAGCATTTGTTAGTGCTGTGCCTCCATTGTCCGAGTCAAAAGTGTCGGCCCAACCATCGTTGTCTGTATCTGTATCATCGTCTACTCTGCCATCATTGTCAGTATCTACTCCTCCTGCTTCGATGATATCCAAAATTCCATCACCGTCTGAATCTAAATCTAGACTATTGACAATGCCATCACCATCGGTATCAATTACTTCGCTTTCATTGATGTCTAAAATTCCGTCATTATCATCATCAATATCTGTTGCATCAGGTATTCCGTCTCCATCGGTATCGATAGGTGCTCCTTCAAAATCGCGGAAGTCATATTCATTATCATTATCTGTATCAGGTAGACTTACGTCTGATGAACAGGCAACCCCGGAACAGCCTGAATCGAACCTGTCGTCTAAACCATTCCCATTAGCATCGAGTCCGGTATTAGTTTCATCTGCTACTCCATTGTTATCGGCATCATTTCCCTCGATAAAGTCAGATTCAGGGTCGTTGTCAGAGTTTGTATCTACATAATCCGGACTACCATCAGTATCAGTATCTACTGGAGTAATTGGATATTTACCATTAGATATATCCCAAAAATCCAGAATACCATCTTCGTCATTGTCGCCAAATAATGTTATGGTTCTATAACCTATTGTACTTTGGCCTTCTCTGGTATCGTCAATGCCATCAGCATCAGAGTCAATATCAATGTAGTTTGGCCTTTTGGTTAAGCCATTAGAGTTTTCATAGAACAAATCGGTATTCGGAATTGCCAAGGGAGAGGTTTCCAAAACATCAGCGTATCCGTTGCCATTGGCATCAGTGATATTATCTACCTGGCCATCATTGTCGGAATCCACTGTTGCACCAGCTTCGCGAAGATCTAGGATGCCATCATTATCAGAATCCAAATCCAAAATGTCAATGTACCCATCACCATCCGAATCGGGATTAGGAGCAATCATCACTCCACTTCCGGCAAAGGTTTCGCGTGAATCTATGATACCATTTCCATCTGAATCTGTACCTGAAAGGTTACCTTGAGAAGCTACATATTCGGTAGGTCTAATACCTCCGTTAGCTTCTATAGCGTCAGGAATACCATCATCATCAGAATCTCTATCCAGGTAGTTTGGAATACCATCATCATCGTAATCTTCTGATCCTTCAACATCATCTCTCAAACCATCATTGTCAGAATCCAGGTCACACTTGTTCTGAATGCCATCGCCATCCGAATCAAGTTCTCCTTCAAAGAAATCGGTAATTCCATCACCATCACAATCGCTACCTGTTCCTAATCCAAAGTCGTTATCGCTATCAGTTTCACCGAAATTGACCCCATCGGTGAAGGTCATGGTCTCGAAATTGTCTGTGGTCAGAGAATATCCAGATGGGTGAGATGCCGTTTCAGTTTTTGTTATCAGGGTTCCCGTGGTAATGTAGAAGAATGAGTAATCTCCATTGCTGTCTGTGGTGGTCGACTGAATCCTAGTATCTTCCGGATCTACTTGCCCATCACCATTTTGATCCAGATATAGATAAACCGTAACATTGGCAATGCCCGTTTCGCCTGGATCTTTAATTCCATCTAAATCATCGTCTTCAAAAACATTACCTTCAATAAAATTGGAAGGTGCTACCAGAGCTGCTAAAGCTTCTACATCTCCTCCTGGAGAGAGACTCAGATAGTTGGATACTGCCCCTGTAGACTTATTAATCAATATCAGTCGGTTCTCAGCATCTCCTTCAGAACCATAGAGTTTTCCATCATTATGAAAGGCCAAGCCCTCTACATCATCTTCAGCTAGAGCTGCAACAAGTTCAAACTCTCCTGTTGTTTTATTTACCTTGATTAATACATCATCTGCACCGTTGTTGTTGGAGACACCGTAAATCTCTCCACTTACAGGATCTACTGCCAAATCGTCAACGTCCACATCAATACCTTCGCCAACTATTTCCAGATAATCCACTCCTGAACCAAAGGCATCTGCGACAAACTGCCCGGTAGATAAATTGATCTGAAAGAGTAAATCCGGTGTCGAACCTGACTTCCTTTCTATGGCCCACATAATGAGCGATTGACCATCCAGCATCAGACCGTCCACATCGTTCAGCGTCTGAGCACCGGCAGAACCATCAGCTGTTCCTCCGCCATCAATCTCACCAATTAGCGTGAAAGCTCCTGTTGTTCTATTGAGCGTACCAAAATCACCCGCATCTGCGGCATACAATGTTTCAGACCCCGGAATTGGGTAATAGGCTATGGCTTCTATGTTGGATCTACCAGTAGAACCTATAAGAGTAACAGTTCCTGTGTACCTGTCTATAGTATAAAGTTCGTTCGAATCATCAGATACGAAATAGAGTAGATTAGAAGTCTGAGCTTTGGATGCAAGGGCAAAAAAGCTGAACAAGACTATCAATATGAGCTTGATGGAGCGAGTATATGTTAAAAAACCAGTATAACTGGATCGATTTTGTATAGACGTGATTAACAGGCAGAGTTCTGGGATGAATCTGAATAAAAAAATAGTAGATCGAAAATCATTGCATTTGCTCTTTCTGCAATTATATAGACCTATTTGAGCCAATTTCTTGGGTAATTGAAATATTGAATAAAAAATTTGAATAAAATTCGGTTGAGATATTACGTTTCACATACAAAAAAACGTTAATCGCATGCAATAATACGTTATTATTTTAAAATTCAGCTAAATCGGACGTCATTATTTGGTGAACAAGTACTGCCGTGTCTTCACAAAACCCTTGATTCAGAATAGAGGTGATAGACAGCAATCATTGTACTTTGAGAGGATGAGCTTCCCCATTGAGGAAAATTTTCAAAATCTTTCCTGCCAACAACATATTCGGGATGGTAGTCTGCATCCAGATCGTCCCAGACTACAAGCATATATTCATAGCTCATTTTGCTTTCACGACCAGCCTGAAGCCACTGTTCAAAAAGTGTTTCATCAAGGGCTTTCGGATATTCTCGGCTGTCGAACATGATTCATTTTTATGGAAGATAATTGAAGGGTAAAGTAACAAAAGCATTGTCACTTTATTAAAAATAACCCCGAAGAGAATTTCGGGGTCATATACTAAACGCTAACTCACCAAACTCAGCCGAGTTTTTGATTGTATGAGATTGACGGCACTAAGTTCTTGTGATTCAGAAAGATGATCAATACCGGATTATAGGTATCCTCTAAAGAAAAGAGAGGGAAAATTAGACCCACCAGAAATTGAACCTAGCTCTAAAATTTAGTCCCGATTAGTGGCCTCTCTAGGAATCGAACCTAGATCTAGAGTTTAGGAAACTCCTATTCTATCCATTGAACTAAGAGGCCATTTTGCCACATCGGGATATTCTATACTCCCGATAGTTATCGGGAGAACTACGGGATCAAGTAGAATTCAATTTTCAGTATTCAAAGCCAAATTCCAAGATAAGCGGAAAGAAATTGATTTCAGACCAATTTTTACCAGACCGCTACCTCAATCTTAGTAGTGTGAATCTTTGAGATAATTCGGGAAGATGGTGAAATGACGCTTTTTAACTTTTTCCATCAGCACCTCTTTAAATTCTTCCATATTGGTTTTGTTGGTGGCAGATATGAATACCGATGAATCTTCTCCCTTACCAATGTAAGTGCGTTTGAGCTCTTCCAAGGTTGGTGGAGGATTATCCATTTCCTCTCGCATCTCTTCATCAACAATTTTCAGTTGATCGATCTTATTAAAGACCAAAATGGTTGGTTTATCGGTCGCTCCAATATCAATCAATGTTTGATTCACTGTGGCCATCTGGTCTTCAAAGTTTGGATGAGAAACATCTACTACATGAAGTAGAACGTCTGACTCCAACACCTCTGCTAAGGTCGATTTAAAGGACTCAATTAAGTGAGTAGGAAGTTTTCTAATGAATCCAACCGTATCTGAAAGCAAGAATGGAATCTGATCCAAAACCACTTTTCTCACTGTTGAATCTACCGTAGCAAAGAGTTTATTTTCTGCCAAAACATCTGCCTTGGTTAACAAACGCATAAGTGTTGACTTACCTACGTTGGTATATCCAACCAATGCCACTCTTACAATAGTTCCTCTTGATTTGCGCTGAACGGCATTCTGCTTTTCAATCTTTTCCAGCTTACCCTTGAGCACCGTAATCTGATTACGAATAGCTCTTCTATCCGTTTCAATCTCCTTTTCACCAGCTCCACCACGAGTTCCGGTTCCACCTCTCTGACGCTCAAGGTGAGTCCACATACGGGTTAGTCTTGGAAGTAAATAGGTAGACCTGGCCAACTCAACCTGAGTTTTAGCCTGAGCGGTTTGAGCCCTTTTCAGGAAAATATCCAGAATCAGTAAACTTCGGTCGTATATTTTAACCTTAAGCTCCTTTTCAAGATTTCTCAACTGCGATGGAGTCAAGTCATCATCAAAGATTACCACCTGAATTTCTTCAGCTTTAATGTAAGTCTGAATCTCTTCGAGCTTGCCCTTTCCTACAAAAGACCTTGTATCGGGCTTGTCCATTTTCTGGGTGAAAGACTTCACCACATTCAGGCCCATAGTCTCAGCCAGAAAAGCCAGTTCATCCAAATATTCAACTACGGTTTCCTCGGGCTGTTCACGATTAACCAGAGCAACCAAAACTACTCTGTCGTCTTCCTGCGGTGTTGTTTCAAATCCTCCCATAAATAGTGGCGCAATTTACCACTTATCGAATCATTTGTGAAACTCACCCATAAAATCTGCAAATGAACGACTAA
>JABXIP010000238.1 GCA_013373005.1 Cytophagia bacterium
CTCAAGTTGACGCCAATAGCTTTAGCTCCCTGTAAATTGATGATTACCTCGTAAGCATCATAGGCAGGGTTCATAATGATCACCTTATCGTCTGTATGAACAAAAGCACTGATGGTATTGAAAATGGCCTCAATCGCCCCACAAGTAATCAGTACATTATCGGCTGAGGGCTGCCAGCCATAACTTCTCTCAATTTTCTGGCAAATAGATTCTCTGAGACTCAAAACTCCGGGCATAGGCGGATACTGATTGAAACCCTTTTTCATGTAGTGATGAACCCTGTCAATGAGTTCAGGAGCTACATCGAAATCGGGGAACCCTTGAGATAGATTAATGGCGCCATATTCCTGCGCCATTTTAGACATCTTGGTAAAGATTGTAATGCCAACATTGGGCAACTTAGAAGTCAATTGCATGTGCGGAAGATAACATTGTCGACTACACTGCACAAACCGGATATTAAAGAAAATCAGTAGATTAGGTTATTCTTCGACCAAAACATGATCCGTAAACCCAACTTTAAGCTCAATTGGAAATATGCTCTAGGCGAGTTGGCCTTAATCTTTGTAGGGATAACCCTAGCCGTTGCATTTCAGAACTGGAATGAAGATAGAAGATTGGCTAGCAATAAATTAACCTACTATAAGAACCTTGTGATAGACATTGAGAAAGACAATGCTCAGCTTGAAACCTTGTTGCTAAGTATTGATGAGCATAATAGATTCTATAGGCGAGTTGATAGTTTAGTTGCAACAGACAATTCATCTGGAGAAAAGTTTGAACAGATGCTGTCATATTTTGTCAATGACTTTTTCTTGTTCGAATTCTTTCCAAATACTGACACCTTTGACGACTTAATTGCTTCCGGTAACATAAAGATTTTAGATCCCGAAATTCGGTTTGAGTTAACGACTCTCTCGAATTTACATACCAAGTATAGAAGGTATGAAAGTGGTAATAATCAGGGATATTTGGATTTATCAGCAAGGCTTTATGAAATGACTCAGGTTTTTGATAGGAATCAAGCCTGGTCGGAATTTTTACCGAAGCCAGATGAAAAAGCAAAGACCATCTTTTTTAATTTGATCAGGTTTACTGAGGATTCTGACAGGCGTACCGAGGTGCGATACAATGAACTGATTCAATTGAATAAAACTTTGATTAGAAAGATTGAGGACGAACTGAGGTAAATCAATAAATGGTATGATTCGAAAACAGAACTTCAAACTCAATTGGAAATATGCTATAGGAGAAATGGTATTGATCTTCCTTGGAATCAGCCTGGCAATTGCTTTCCAGAATTGGAATGAGGACAGAAAGAGGGAGCTATCCGAAATAGTTTTCCTGGAAGAACTTTTAGAAGACCTGAAGCGAGATAGCGCCACGGTTGATCGATATGCCATGTTAGCCAAATGGAAGTATGAAGATGGTAAATACGTAGAGCAATTTTTAAAAAACGAATTACAAGAGGCAGACTACTCCTTGGTGCTGAATAACCTATTCTGGAATGGCCGAAATGTGCAATATAGACCCTATATACCCACCTATGATGAATTAATTTCAACAGGCAACTTAAGTACTTTACAAAATGCAGAATTAAGAAGTAAGCTTAGGGGGCTTTTCAATCGGTATCAAAAAAATGAGACCTTTTTTATTGAAGAATTCCAACAACGTAAACTCAACTATAACAATCATCTATTCAAATACTTTAGCGCAGAATTGATGAGTGTGATCGTTGAAGCCCCGGCAGATGATAAAGAAAGAAGAAAGGTATTAGAACTTGCAGATTTGTCTGATTACAGAATGGAATTTGAAGCTTTCAAAAATGATCCAGAATCACTTCAGCAAGTTCAGATATGCCTAGGAGTTGACCGTGAAAACATACAAAATCAAAGGTACAATTTGGATTTAGTCAGTGACATCCTAAGTATAGTCAGGGACGAGATTAAAGTTAAAAAATGATCCGCAAACCGAACTTCAAACTCAATTGGAAATATGCCATGGGTGAGGTAGCCCTGATCTTTATCGGTATTAGTCTGGCTATCGCTTTTCAAAACTGGAATGAAGATCGCAAGCAGAATATTGAGTCGAAAGCAATCATCGAAAGGCTTTTGCTCGAAGTAACCGAAAACAAAAGTTCAATCGAATTGGAGTTTAGTAAACTGGATTCTACGCTGATGCATGTTCAGGCCCTCCTTCAATTGAGTGGGCCAAATTATGAGCAGTATGCCCCAGTGCTTATAGATAGCCTCATTTTTAGATCTCTTGCAGGACCAAAAGCAGCCATCGGAAATGGTACTCTTTTGGAGGGGATTAGTTCTGGAAAGATATCTCTGATTCACTCTGATTCACTTCGATCACTTTTGTACGGATGGCCTAAGATGGTTGAGGACATGCAGTCCACTGAGAAGTTTGCCGACAGAGATAATGCCACTGCTTTATTTCCTTTCCTTTACGATGAGTTTTCGTTTCGTCAAATGGATTCTTCATTTGGCCCAGCCAAGGACAAAATAGGTAAGAGTAACAATCCATATACTGATAACAGAAGAGTTTTGAGTATGAGGAAGTTCGAAAATATAATGGACAATAAATTTTATGTTTATGATGCTCTCCTAACGGAATATATGGGGTTAATAGATTATTTGAGTCAAATAGAAGCAGGGCTTCATAAGGAGGCAGACAAATGATCCGCAAACCCAACTTCAAGCTCAATTGGAAATATGCCTTGGGTGTTCAG
>JABXIP010000390.1 GCA_013373005.1 Cytophagia bacterium
CTTTCAGACCAGAAACTCAGCAAGAATTTTGAAACGAACTGGAAGTTCTACAGCAACCAAATGAATATGGAGAGTATGAAGAAGTACTAAAGACTTAAACCTCAAGAAGGCAAAGCACAAATTCCAATAAGTAAGGAATTCTCCCTCAGTGTCTCCTAAAAGGGACACTGAGGATGCAATGTGCATCAGAGTCCTCTTCGAGAGACTCTGATGGTGTTATAGATAGCAAAGAAGACCAAAATAAATAAACATGAATCCAAATGATGAGTTTGCATGGGTCAATGACTTTCTAAACAGAAAGGTTCATACCGTATTAACCAAAGAAATATTGAAAGCCACTCCCGATCAAGATCTAGAGCAGGTGGTCGTAGATGACATCATGTCAAAATTCGATGAAGATCACTCAAATGAGTTCCAGATTGTTGAAGGACTTTCAAAAGGTCGACAGTCTATTTACACAACCTGGTGTCTTGAAGCGGAAGTGAATAATGGTGGCTTCGATCAGTATTTTTCAATTCTACAGGAGAAAGTGCTTTTATGGCTTTAGAAGGGTTTGAAAACCTACAATTAATGGATTACTATAATATCCTTCAAAAAGCCATTGAATTGCTTGATTTAAATCTTGACGAATTTATCAAGCATAGAAAAAAGAACTCAATCCAAGCTTATCTACAAGCCAAAGAAGTCGTAGACTTTTCTTTCTTAGATGAAGAATTCTATCAGCTTCAAATAACTTCTAATATTTCTGAAGTCAGAGTTAAGTACATCAAGGAAAACTTAGACGATTTTATTGATTAACCAGCTCTTATTGAAGACTAGATTCTAACCAAATCGCTTTAAAACAAAGCCTCTGCAATTCTTTTAACTACATGACTTTTGCTCATGGTGTAATAGTGTAGAACTGGCACACCAGCTTCCATCAGTTCTTTGGATTGCTGAATAGCCCATTCAATGCCTACCTCTTTAACCGCAGCATTATCCTTGCACTTATCAAGTTCATCTACCAAATCATCCGGTAAATCCACATGGAATACGCTAGGTAGAATACTCATGTGATTGAGTGTGGTAATTGGCTTTAATCCTGGAACAATCGGGACATTGACACCATTTTCTCGGCATTTGTCTACAAACTCAAAATACTTCTTATTGTCGAAGAACATTTGGGTAACGATGTATTCGGCACCTCCATCAATCTTCTGCTTAAGGTACTTCATGTCCGATCTCAAACTTGGTGCTTCAAAGTGCTTCTCAGGATAACCGGCCACACCAACACAGAAGTTCGTCTTATTTCGAGTCACTTCTTCATGAATGTATTTACCCTGATTCAACTCCATTACTTGCTCTAGCAGTTCGCTGGCATAAGAGTGTCCCTCCGGATCTGGCACAAACCTTCCCTCCGACTTAATGGCATCACCTCTAAGCACCAAAACATTGTCCACCCCAAGAAAATCAAGGTCAATCAGTGCATTCTCAGTTTCTTCTTTGTTGAATCCCCCGCAGATAATGTGAGGCACAGCGTCTACATGATACTTGTTCATAATGGCCGCACAAATACCAACTGTTCCTGGTCTCTTACGGGTAGTAACACGTTCCAACAAGCCGTTTTCGCGCTTCTTGTACATGTATTCTTCACGATGATAAGTAACATCGATGAAGGGCGGCTTAAACTCCATTAAGGGGTCTATAGCAGCAAATATATTTTGTACACTTTCTCCTTTAACCGGAGGTAATATTTCAAAACTAAAGAGAGTCTTTCCTTTTGCGTTTCTTATATGTTCGGTGACTTTCATGGGTGTCGGTTATCCGTTATCAGTTAATAGTTATCAGGGGCTTAAACATCGTAACTTAAATTGGGTGCTAACCATTTTTCAGCTTGTTCAACTGTCCAGCCTTTACGGTTGGCATAGTCTTCTACCTGATCTTTTTCAATTTTACCTAAGCCGAAATATTTGGATTCTTCATGCATGAAATAGAATCCGGAAACGGAAGCGGCAGGGTACATTGCGAATGACTCTGTTAAGCTTATTCCGGTGTTCTTTTCTACTTCCAGCAAGTCGAACAAAATTCCTTTTTCAGTGTGTTCAGGACAGGCTGGATATCCCGGTGCAGGACGAATTCCCTGATAGTTTTCTTTAATCAGGGCTTCATTATCAAAAGCTTCATTGGCGGCATAACCCCACAATTCCTTTCTGATTTTTTCATGCATTAGCTCTGCGAAAGCCTCTGCCAGGCGATCGGCTACGGCCTTAATCATGATGGAATTATAGTCGTCATGATCCTTTTGGTACTGCTCCAATAATGGTTCAATTCCAATGCCCGCTGTTACAGCAAAGCCCCCCATGTAGTCGTTACCCTCTCCTTTTGGAGCTACAAAGTCTGCTAGTGAGATATTAGGGATTCCACTTCCTTTCTTCCCTTGCTGACGAAGCATATGGAAGGTTTTGAGCACTTCAGTTCTGGACTCATCGGTATAAACCTCAATATCATCGCCAATGGCATTGGCAGGATAAAGCCCAACTACTGCATTAGCATATAATAGATTCTTATCAATGACTTGCTTAATCATTTTCTGAGCATCCTCATAAAGCTTTTTGGCTTCAGTGCCTACTACTTCATCCTCCAGAATCCGTGGGAACTTGCCTTTAAGCATCCAGGTACTAAAAAATGGAGTCCAGTCGATATATCGACTAATTTCCTCTATGGAGTAATCATTAAATACCTGATTACCCAACACATGAGGTTTCGCAAATTCTTTAGAAGACCAATCGATTTTAACCTTGTTCTTTTGAGCATCTTTCAAAGAGATGTAATTCTTGATGACCTGACGATTCGCATGATCCTCTCGGAGCTTAGCATATTCATCTTTGGTTCTGGAAAAGATATTCTTGTAAGTCTCTTTGCTAATCAATTCACCCGCAACTGGTACGGATTTAGAGGCATCCAGCACATGAACCACAGAGCCGGAATAAACAGGATCAATCTTCACGGCAGTATGAATTCGGCTGGTGGTGGCACCTCCAATCAGCAGAGGAATCTGCATTCCTCTACGTTCCATTTCCTTGGCCACGTGTACCATTTCATCGAGTGAAGGAGTGATTAGCCCGCTCAAACCAATACAATCCACCTTGTGCTCAATGGCCGCATCCAAGATTTTTTCTGCCGGAACCATTACGCCTAAATCAACTATATCGAAATTGTTACAAGCCAGAACGACCCCGACAATATTCTTTCCTATATCGTGAACATCACCTTTTACGGTGGCTAGTAATATTTTTGAGGCTCCTTCTTGCCCCCTCTCGGTCTCCCCAAAAGTGGGAGATGCTTCTTCAACAATTTGCCAAAGTTCATTGGTTATCATCAACTTGGTTCGATCCAATTGCGAAACGACTTCACGGTTCGTAAAACGAATCACTCTAAACCCTTGAGATTCCAGCCATTCAGTTCTGAATTCATCATTATCTTTTACATCTGGTAACTGATGAACTGAACCATCAATTTCGATGATCAATTTGAGTGGAAGACAAACAAAATCAGCTATATAGTTACCAATGATATGCTGTCTTCTGAATTTGAATCCATCGATTTGTCCATCTCTAAGATTAGCCCAAAGTATCCTCTCAGCTTCCGTTTCATTCTTGCGCAGCTCACTTGCGAATTCCTTCAATTTGGTATAAGACTTAGGGTCAGCCGTTTGAAATGAAGGTGAATCTCCTTCCCCCTTGGGGAAGGTCGGGATGGGGCCATTTTCATCCAAAACATTTCTGGCTTGTCTTTTCTCAGCCTCCAAATAAGGCAGCAAATAAGCCACGGCTTTCTTCATTACCCTGGCACTTTTCACCACTTGTGGAAGGAACATTTTGCCTGAGCCAAAGAGATCTCCAACCACATTCATTCCATCCATTAATGGACCTTCAATGACATGAAGCGGCTTTGGGTACTTTTGTCTTGCCTCTTCTGTGTCTTCATCAATGAACTCTACGATTCCTTTCACTAGAGCATGCTCCAATCGTTTCTCTACTGATTCCTTTCTCCA
>JABXIP010000190.1 GCA_013373005.1 Cytophagia bacterium
ACGATGAATTGGATGGTGATAGAACCTCAATGGTGGTCAATGAGACCTTGGCTAAAAACCTCGGTGGCGATGTACTAGGTCGCAGGTTCGATGCCAATTTCAACGGAAAGGATGTAGAGATAGTGGGGGTTATTAAGGATTTCCACTATGAGGATTTCAGAAAGGCCATTGGTCCTGTGGCATTCTTTGGTAGACCGTATGCTTCCATTGTGAGTGTGAAGTTTGAAGGCTCTTTACAAGAGGCGGTTGCGGCATCTCAAGCGGCTTACACACAATTCACCTCCGAACCATTCGACTATCAATTGTTTGAGCAAACCTTCGACCAGCTTTTTGAAAAGGAAAGACAGCTGGGGCAGGTAATTAACCTCTTCACCGGTTTGGCGGTATTTGTAGCTGTACTTGGACTCATTGGTTTGATTAGCTACACGCTTGATCAGAGAATAAAGGAAATAGGAATCAGAAAAGTGTTGGGTGCATCTGTTAGTCAAATTTTATCTATGCTCAGTAGAGAGATGATTTGGCTTATTGGTATTGCATTTATTGTCGCCATTCCTCTATCGTACTATGCTGTAAGTAGCTGGATGGCAGAGTTTGCCTACCATATATCAATAGGGGTTTTACCATTTGTTTTGGTGGGTGTGGCCGCAATGGTCACTATCCTATTAATCGTTTCAGGTCGCTCAGCCAAAGCAGCCATGTCTAATCCCATTAAAGCACTGAGGACAGAATAAATATTATAGTATGCTAAAAAGCTATTTCATAAGCACGTTCCGAAGACTCAAGAGAGATAAATTCTTCTCTACCCTCAACCTTGTTGGTTTAACGGTTGGCGTTACTTCATTTATTCTGCTCGCCCTTTACGTTCAGAATGAATTGTCTGTCGATCAGTTCCATAGCAAGAAGGATCAGATATATATCATTGCTGAAAAAGTAAATGGAGGAAAAGACAAGTGGTCACGCTATCGCACCAGTTATGCAGCCAGACTAAAGGATCGGATTCCTGAGTTGAGTCAAATGGCTATGCTCAGTGAATTGGGATTTGATGATTTGATTAAAGCCAACGAAAGGAGTTTTTATGTTGAAAATGTCTATATGTCGAATAACGACTTCTTCGAAATATTCGACTTTCCAATCAAACAAGGAACTGTCCAACTGAATGAGGAGAATAAGGCAGTCATTACAGAGAGTCTTGCCAAACAGTATTTCAACGATGAAAGCCCGATAGGTAAGGTCATTGAAGTTGAAGGTACAGGTAGTTTTGAGGTTACTGCGATAGCTGCAGACCCTCCTGAAAATTCAAGAATTCAATTCAAACTATTGCTCTCCAACTTACCTGAGTTGAGAGAAGCAGCCGAACGCTTTGCTGAAAGAGGAGGCACAATTGTGTCTGCTTATGTTTTGTTGCCTGAAAATGTGAGCATAGAATCTGTTCAGGCCAAGGTTGATAAACTGATGTTGGATGAGTGGCCAAAAGAAGCTCTCAACTTCGATGAGGAAGGAAATTTTCAACAGCGAATGTATTTTTTTCCATTTAGCGATATCCACCTGAGATCTGGTTTCACCTGGACACTTTTTCCGATTAATGATATCCGATATGTCTATCTGTTTGGTAGTGTTGCTTTTCTTATTCTCATGATTGCCTGCCTGAATTATGTGAACCTGATCACCGCCAGATCCATCAAAAAAATGAAAGAAATTGGGCTCAGAAAGGTGTTCGGAGCCAATAGAAAGCAGATTCTCAGACAGAACATCTTTGAGTCGTTTCTCTACACATTCATTAGTGTCTTGCTTGCCTTTGCTTTGGCCGAGAGGCTCTTGCCATATTATAACAACTTAATAGACAGACAGCTTTCACTAAGCTATTTCAGCCTGGAGTTTTTTGTGTTTGTCATAGGCCTCACCCTCATTGTTGGTTTGGCTTCGGGTATCTATCCGGCCCTTAGGCTAAGTGGTTTCAAGACCATCAATGCCCTACATGGCAATAGCAAAGTAAAAGAGAGGTCTGGGGTTAGAAGGGGGCTTGTTTTCACGCAGTTTTTGGTGGCTCAAGGTCTGATAGTGGCTACTGTAATTATTCAGTCTCAGTTAAGTTACCTGCAGAATAAGGATCTTGGATATGATAGGGAAAACGTGCTATTCATTAAGACCTATGGTGAATTAGGAGACAGAACGAGTGTATTCAAGGAGGAAGTAGCGAGAATTTCAGGCGTAAAGGAGGTTTCTCTCACTTCCAGTATAATCGATCATAACGATCTCACATTTGGTAAAGTAAGTGAATTCAACGGAGAAGAAGAGTCATCTGAAGAGGACTTCTTTGTTAGCAATTCTTTCAAAGTAGACTTCAATTATCTGAAGACAATCGGCATGAGGTCGATTTTGGGAATGACAGTAGATGAGATATCAGAAATAAGCTCAGAAGACAAAATCGTGATAACAAAATCGGCTCAGGAAAAGCTCAGAATGGAAAATCCTATCGGAATGAGAATGAAATTTTGGGGTAAGGAAAGAGAAATTGTAGCCGTGATTGATGATTTTCATAATGAGTCGTTGAAAAGTGAAATCATGCCAAGTGCACTGATACTCACAGGGGATCATAGAGATTTTCTCAATGTAAGATTCGAATCAGGACAGACAAGAGAAGCGTTGGCGCAGATCGAAGAAATCTGGAGCTCTATGGTTAAGGACAGACCATTTCTATTTCAATTCTATGACGATTATTACGATGCCAACTACCGAAAGGAAACAAGGTTGGGCAGCGTGTTCAATGTCTTCTCAGGTATAGCCATTTCCATATCAATTATTGGGCTTATTGGTTTGACCACTTTTGCAGCTGAACAGCGCCTCAAAGAATTTGGGATAAGGAAGGTCTTGGGAGCATCGGCCAGTCAATTGGTTGGACTACTATCTAAAGAGTTTGTCTTCCTGATTTTGATGTCATTTTTAATAGCCTGTCCAATTATTTATCTGGCTTCGGCTGATTGGTTGGATACATTCAAGTATAAAATCACTTTGTCACCCTTCACTTTTGCTATCGGCCTTATCATAACTATGGTGGTAGCGTTTGCATCGGTTTGGCATCAGTCCAGAAGAGTCTCAAGAGTAAATCCAACGGATATTCTCAGAAACGAATAAAAGTCAAAATCAACAACAATGCTCAAAAACTATTTCAACGTACTCAGAAGGAATTTCGCCAGAAATAAGTCCTTCACCATAATCAATATCCTGGGGCTTACCCTTGGTATTACTTGTAGCTTAATTATGTTCCTGGTGGTCAAACAGGAATTTAGTTTCAATAAGTACCATGCTAACCTCGATTCTATTTATCGTATTGGTCATACAGATTTAGTAGATGGCAAAGAGTATACTGGTGGTGGGTTGCCTTTGGTAATGCCGGCTTCGGTTCAGGAAGAAATAGTAGGACTGAAGGATATTACCCTGGTTTCTCATGAAAGGTATGGCCTGATTTCGGCCACTGATAATACTGGTAAGGTCAACTACTATGAAGAAGACCCTGAGTTGGTCTATATAGAGCCAAGCTTCTTTAGAATGTTCGATTGGAAAGTGTTGGAAGGAGTGGTTGATGGCGATGCCTTGGCTCAGCCCAATGTGGTGGCACTGAGTAAGACATTGGCCGAAAAGTATTTCCCCAATGAGTCGGCCATGGGTAAAACCATACGCCTCAATAAAGAACTCGACCTTAAAGTAATTGCTGTTTTGGAAGATGCCCGAAAGGATTCCGATTTTCCTTTTGGACTGTTCATTTCTATGGAAACCAAAAGGTCTCGGAGTCCGAGAGAATTCAATCAATGGGGAAGTATTTCAAGTGATAATGTGGCTTTTGTTCAACTGGAAAACAATGTCACTCCGGAGCAGGTAGAGGCACAGTTTCCTGATTTTGTTGAAAAGCATTGGAGCGAGGAGAGAAGAGAGCAAACTACTTTCTTGCTTTCTCCTATGTCGGAATACCACTTCGATGAGCGCTTTAGTAATTTTTCTCAGCGCATCATTCCAAAATCCATGTTGTTTACCTATATCATTATTGGTGCATTTCTTATAGTAACAGCTTGCGTGAACTTCATTAATATGTCCACTGCCATGTCCGTGAAGCGTGGTAAGGAAGTAGGCATGAGAAAGGTATTGGGCAGTAGTCGTAAACAGTTGGTGCTTCGTTTCTTGGGCGAGACATTCGCCATTACCCTTATTTCAACCTTACTCTCCGTTGCCATTACTGAAAGGTTACTGCCATTGGTTATTAATGATTTCATGGGTATTGAAATTCCATTTAGCCCAATATCAGATCCGGCATTGATGATTTACCTGTTCGGAATTTTAATTACTGTGTCTCTTTTTGCCGGTCTTTACCCAGCCTTTGTGCTCTCCAGTACCAAGCCAATTACGGCACTCAAAGGCTCATTGAGCCACAATAAGGGAGGAATGGGTTTTAGAAGATTCCTTGTGTTCTTCCAATTCTTTATTTGTCAGGTACTGATATTCGGTACTGTTGTGGCAGTATCGCAAATGGACTATTTCTTGAATGTAGATATGGGCTACGATAAGGAGTGGATTCTCAATATAGGTCTGGCCAAAAGAGATAAGCAAGCATTGGAACTTTGGGAGTCAGAGATTCAGAATATACCGGGGGTTAATTCATACTCATTCAACTTCAGGCCGCCATTCTCTGGTTCTATTTCAGCGACTGATGCCTACGTATATGCCAATGATAGCATTAGAGATGATTTGACAACTCAGGTAAAAATGGCGGACGCCAATTATCTGGAAACCTATGGCCTTACCCTTTTAGCAGGACAATGGCTCAACGATAGTGATACAACCAATCAATTTGTTGTCAATGAGACCTTCTTAAAGAAGGTTGGGCTGGAGCCTGAAGAAGCTATTTTCAAGACCATTCAGGTTTGGGGTAGAAAGGCTCCGATTGTTGGTGTGGTAAAGGATTTCCATGTGTCAACCCTCAGTGAAGCGATTGAACCGGTTACCATGTTCAATGACATCAGTAACTACAGAACGCTTGGAGTTCGGGTAAATCCTGCGAATGCGGAGAGCGTGGTGGCTTCACTCAAGGAGGTTTGGTATCAGGTTAATGAGGAATACGAATTCAATTATCAATATGTAGATGATCAATTGGTCGATTATTATGAGATGGAGCAGAAGATGTCTCAGATGCTTACTGTATTCGCCTGCATAGCCATCTTCATCGGTTGTCTTGGGCTATATGGTCTGGTTTCATTTATGGCGAATCAAAAAGCCAAGGAAATTGGAATCAGAAAAGTATTGGGTGCCTCCGTGAGTAACATCATGAGGAGGTTCTCTCTGGAGTTTCTGGTCTTGGTTGGCGTAGCCTTTCTGATTGCCGCACCACTGGCTTATTACTTTATGAGTGAGTGGCTCAACCAGTATGAATATAGAATTACCATTGGTCCGCTTGTATTTGTGATGAGCATAATGGCTTCAATGATCATAGCAATGGTCACTACAGGTTACCGATCGATGAAAGCCGCCACCGCAAATCCAGTTCAATCACTTAGAGACGAGTAATGTCTGGTCAGACATTGATTGTTTAAACAACTAAAACTCAAAAACAATGATTAATTATTTACTCAGTAGTATGATGATAGCGTTGTCTTTCATGCAGTCACCTTCAGATCCAATGGACGTATTGAAAGTGGCGCGAGAAAAGATACAAAGTCATCAAAGGATCAGTTACGATTATGTGGGGCTTTATCCCAATCCAGCAGGTAGTTACGATACTGCCTATAAAAAAGCATATTTTGTCCAGAACGCAGAAAGTCCATTAGAATTTGATTTTATCATTAAGGGTGATTTTTTTGATCATGTTTTGATTGATGGAGACTTCCGACTGGCTAATGCTTTTGAAAAGACCGTAACTCTTTATCCCGATGATAGACCAGAACTTATTCAATTAGAGTTAGATAATGCTAGCTCTATAAAAAGGTCATCCATTTCCTTACTAAAAGAACAAGATTGGGAATACTTAAAAGACACTGTAATGGACAAACAAGGCTTCGCCAACTATTCAAGAATCTTAGTGGATAGAATGCATAATGGAGGCAGGGTGTTGACCGAACAACACATCTTAATCAATAAGGAGACGCACCTATTGGAGGGGATGCAGCGCAGGAATTACTACAAAGGGAATTTGACACAGAGGTATGTAATTACTTATAAAAACTACATGTTAAGTCAGTCTTCAGTCCCATTAAAGTATGAATTACCAGAGGGTTATTCTACAGTTTTTTACGGTCAGGTTGAGGAAAAAGAGATTATAGCCGTAGGTTCATTAGCACCAGATTTTTCAATTCAGGATATGGAAGGGAACCAAGTCAATCTAGCTCATTATAAAGGGAAAAAAGTATTGCTCAACTTTTCCAGTGTTGGTTGTGGTTACTGTCACCAAGCAGTTCAGTTTTTCAATGAAAATGATCTTTTGCCTGAAGATATGGTGGCCTTTTATGTAAGTGTTTTTGACAAGAAGGAGATGGTAAGAGACTATTTTCAAAAGATAAAAGCACCCTACACGGTCATTCCTGATGGGGAAGAACTGCGAGTAAAATATTCTGCTATTTCTACTCCAAACTTTATTCTAATCAATGAAGAAGGCGTAGTTGAGAAGACAGTAATAGGGTTTGATAAGGAGTTTTTAAAGAGCCTTAAAAAAGAGTAGAACATTGATATAGAGACAATAAAACTTAAAGAGTATGATGCTCAACAACCTTAAATCCTCATTGCGTCTGGCTATTAAAAAGCCTCTTCTTCCATTGTTGAATCTCTTTGGGCTCAGCTTGGGTTTGGGTTGCTTTTTAGTGATTAGTCTTTATCTCTATCAGGAAAACAGTTATGAAACCGCTTTTGATGATCACGATAGAATTTATCGGGTTGAGGAGCAGTTTTTGAGCATGGGCCAGCTGGCTTGGACCTCACCGAATATGCCTCATGCATTGCAGGAGATACCCATTGTGGAGGTTCAAACCCGTGTGAATCATCAGACGGGAGGAGTGAAGGTTAGAATGACTGAGGGAAATTATCACCTCAGGCAAGTCCTTCAAGCCGATAAGGATTTTTTCAAGGTATTCAATTACGCTCTGATTCAGGGCAACCCGACTACAGCTTTAGATGGTCCAGACAAGGCCGTGATCAATGATAAAAGTGCTCTTGCCATTTTTGGGAGAACTGATGTGGTGGGCGAGACCATTGAAACAAAAGATAGAGGAGACTACCTAATCACAGGAGTGGTTCAGAGCAGCAACATCAAGTCTCATCTCGATTTTGATTTGATTACCTACAGAGATTGGGGCAAGTATGAAACCAATACATGGTTTGGAGTTGGAGGTTATTCATATGCTAAACTTCAGGAAGGGTCTAATGTGTCTCAGCTAAATGATGCGTTGGATCAAATGACTGAAGAGAAAGTCTTTCCAGTAATCTATGCGGGAGGCTTGGCAGGTGACAATCCAATGAGTTTTGAAGAGTGGTCGAAGAGTGCCAACAGAGTCACCTTTACTGCTACGCCAATAAGAGAAATATATCTCAACTCGCATCTTCAGTTTGAAATTGGAGCTAATGGCGACTATCAAACCCGAATGACCTTCACCATTATTGGATTGTTTATTCTGATTGTCGCATCTATCAACTTTATGAACCTGACTACGGCCAGAGCTTCTCTTCGGGTGAAGGAGATTGGTGTTAAAAAGGTGCTTGGTGCCAGGCGAGGAAGTTTGGTTCAGCAGATCATGTTCGAGTCTATAGGTTTCACACTCATAGCCGCGCTTTTAGGTGCTGCCAGTTCTGAGTTATTCATAAGGCTTATTAATCTTAGACTGGGCGAGGTTATTAGCATTTCACTCTTTTCCAGGCCGCAACTTATGCTTTGGGTAGGAATTAGTGTGCTGTTGCTAGGAGCTATTGCAGGACTTTATCCTGCCATGTTCCTAAGTAAGGCCAAGATGGTGCCTCTATTAAAAGGGAAGTCGATCGGTCAAGTACTAAATCTTAAGAAGGCCAATGTTTTTAGAAACGGATTGGTAGTTCTTCAATTTGTTATTTCATCGGCTTTAATAGCGGCTAGTATCGTGGTTTATCAGCAACTCAATCATTTAAGAAAGATGAATCTGGGTTTTGCTAAGGACCAAGTGGTAGTAATTGAAAATGCCCAAGACTTAGGAAATAACAAGGCGGCCTTCCGAAATGAATTGCTCAATATGCCTGGGGTAAATGCGGCAAGCTACACGGCTCGTGTTCCTGCAGATGGTAGTAATTCAACGCTGTCAACACTGCTCGATCCTGAGACCACCATGACTTTTGCACAGTTTTATTCCGATGAATATTTACCGGATGTACTTGAGCTGGAATTGGTAGAAGGGGAGTGGTACGATCCGGAAAAGCAGCATTATGACTCTGTAGTGATCATAAATGAAGCGGCAGTTAGGGCAATTGGATTAGAGGATCCGATCAACAAGGTGTTTGGAAACTACTATAGAATACAGGGTGTGGTGAAAGATTTTCATTGGGGTGGACTGAGAGAAGCGGTAGCTCCGGCCATACTTTTTGCTTCTGAACAGACTCGGAATAAACTCGCCCTGAATATCGACCCAGCTGCGGTGTCCTTAACAGATATTGAATCGTTATGGACTCAATTCAGTAGAGAGAATATTGAAGTTGCCTATCTCGATCAGAACTTTCAGGAGCAACTATTCAAAGAGAAGCAAGGAACAGATGCAGTACTGGTATTCACCATTTTGGCAATTGTGATTGCCTGTTTGGGCCTGTTTGGATTGGCAGCATTCCATGCCGATCAGCGCAAACATGAATTCGGAATTCGCAGAGTGTTGGGGGCCGGATTTCAGCAATTGGCTGGGCTTTTCAGCTTGCAGTTTGTGAAGCTGGTGGCAGTAGCATTTCTGATCTCTATTCCTTTAGCCGTTTATGGTTTGCAACTATGGCTCAATGGCTTTGCCAACCGAGTTGCTTTAGGAGTCGATGTCTTCTTGCTTTCAGCAGTTTTTACGCTGGCCATATCATTACTCACCCTATTATTCCAAAGCATTAAAGTAGCACTCACCAACCCCGTAGAAACCTTACGAAACGAATAAACACACACAATGCCATGATTAGACAGACTATCAAATTCGCAATTAGAAGTTTTAGGAAAACAGCCTTTATGAACTGGCTCAATATTGCCAGTTTAACGTTGGGTCTGACGGTTTTTTTTCTCATTTCCCTTTTCCTATATCAGGAATCTAGCTATGAGAAAGACTTTAGCAGAAGACACGATATTTACCAGGTAAGTACTCATTTCTACAATTTGGGTGACTTGGCATGGACATCGAGAAACCTTGAGTTAGTAATGGATCAGGCCTCTGGTGTTGAAGCTTTTACTCAATTCGATAATAGAAGTGTGAAAGTTGAAGCAAACGATAAAGAGTTTGAAAGTATAAGGGCTTTAACTGCAGACTCTTCTTTCTTCAAGATTTTTGATTTTGAGTTGCTTATCGGGCAGCCGGAGTTGGTTCTTAAAGAGCCTCATTTGGCTGTCATTAATGAAGGTTTTGCGACTAAGGTTTTTGGACGAGCAGACGTTGTTGGTGAGTCACTTGACCTGATGGGTGAGACTTATATCATCAATGGAGTGAGTAAATCTCCGCAATTCAAAACCCAATTGAACTTCGACCTTGTGGTCACCAAAGACTACATGAAAGGGATTCAGGATGATTTGTGGGGAAGCATAAGT
>JABXIP010000099.1 GCA_013373005.1 Cytophagia bacterium
ATGATCTGGGGTAGAAACCACTACCGCATCAATACCTCTGCTCATTTCATTCAACATGTTTCTATAATCGCTGTAAGTCTTTGCATTTGGATGAAGCTTTAACGCAGCAGCCAGATTATTGGCATCAACATCGCAAAGCGCTACCACGTCAACTGCTGAATGAGAAGAAATCGCCTTAAGGTCTTCCATTCCCATTCCTCCTACCCCTATATGTGCAGTTCTCAGTTTATCTGCCTTACCCATAGCCCAAACCGAGGTGGGCAATACAGAAGCAGTAGTAAGCAATGCTGCACTTTTTAAAAAATCTCTTTTATTCATTTTAGCTGAATTGAAGTTTAAAGCTTTCTAATCTTAATATTCTTAAACCAAAGCGGGCTGTCATGGTCTTGCAGGCCGATATAACCGGTTTTAAACGAACCATACTTCGGTGAATCTTTCCATTTTCCGGCTGCTTTACGCTCATACCAGTCATCTGACCATGGCACAAACTCAACAATCTTCTTACCATTGAGCCAATGCTCTACTTTTTCAGGGGTGAAAATGATTTTCGAGGTATTCCACTCTCCAGCAGGTTTCACAATCTTTTGAGTTGTATCGGCTGGATACATAGCATAGTCGGCTCCGGTTTTCTGCCATTCAGCCAACGTAGCATTATTGATTTCCTCCCACTTCAGATCATCCAATAGTTGATATTCAGGAGAAATTTCCGGAGGACCACCTGGCTCATTTTCCTTCAGGTGATAGAAGATTCCGCTATTGCCACCTTCTGGTATTTTCCACTCTATATACAGCTCAAAGTTGTCGAACTCTTCTGCTGCATAGATAATGTCCTTGCCACCTTGCCAGTCCTCTTCAAGGCGCTTTTTTGTATCGAAGGTAAGAGCTCCCTCATCATCGATAGTCCATTGAGGTGGCAATTTATCTCCATTGTAAGCGCGCCAGCCATCGGTGCTAGTGCCATCGAAAAGGTAAATCCAGCCTTCATCCTGGACATCTGCTTTTTCGGTATTGTCAGTTTTAGAACCTGAGCCGCAGGATAATACACCAGCAGCCAGTACTACGAATAGGTAATTTCGTTTCATATTTGGGTTAATAGTTATTCGTTAATCGTCAATTATGTTTTGGGATTTGGAGCTTGTTATTTAAGCCTTACTCTCCTAGCTTTCTAAGCTTGATGTTCTTCCATCTTACTTTAATTCCTCCACCATCATGAATCTGAAGAGCGATAGAGCCAATTCCGGCCCCAATTTTCTCATCCTTCAGATGCACCATTTCAGTACCATTAAGCCAAGAGGTTACTTCATCTCCTACTACCAATATTTTCATGGTATTCCAGTCGCCCATTTTCAGAGCACTATCCTTTTCTGGTTCAGGTTGAATCAACCAGCCTCTTCCATAAGATTCATAGATTCCTCCTGTATTACTTCCTGGAGGCGCCACTTCCACTTGCCAGCCACTTACTTTAGTACCCTCTACAGTTGACCTGATGAACACTCCACTGTTGCCATTGGCTTCTTGTTTAAAGTCTAGTGTCAGTTCAAAATCGCCATAATAGTCGTTAGTGGTGAGGTAGCCATATTGAGCTTTCGGGCCGCTTTCACAAATCAGCTCCCCATTTTCTACATACCACAACTCTTCACCATTATTGGTCCAGCCATCCAAGTTTTTACCATTGAATAACTCAATTGTATTAGGATCTGATGAAGCACAACTGAAGAGAAAACCTATAGAAAGAAGAGTCAAAATGAAGACTCTTTTGAAAAAGGAAAGATTCATGGAATAAGATTAAGGTTGAAAAAATATTGTTCTCAATCTATAAAAATACGCGGTATAAAACGAAGGTTCTTTGGCCATTGGTCAGAATTGCCTTACTGTCTTCAACACCAGCTTCTTACTCATAGGAATGGCGGTTTCCTCCATAGGAAGCGGAAGTTCTCCGTGAACAAGAAATGTAGCCGGGTTAGGCAGCACCTTATAGCTTCTTATCAGTTGAAGTTTAATCTGTTCAAAGGTATCTCCTACTCCCCTTGAAATCCTGTCTATAAACTTGAAATAGACTCCTCGCACCTGTTCATTGAACATGATGAATTTCTTTACCTGATATTGGAATATATCGGTAAGCTTGGAGTTGCCGATTTCCAACATTACATAACCCTCATCTTTGTACATTGGAATGATGCCAATTGGGTCAATTTTTAACTCAGACTCAACCCACTCATGAATTTCCTTGCCTTTGCATAGGGTACTTCTCATGGTTGGCAGCGCATAATCAACTATCTCTTCAATGTCCTTTAATAGTTCATCGCTTTCATTGAGGTCTTTATAAATAATCTCCAACTTACTCAGGTCGAGCCTTGAGATTTCGCGTGGCATTTCTGTTTGAATACTCTGCTTTTTATCCTTCAGAATTTTGGCATCCTGATAATGATCTATCAACTCCGTGAGAAAAGGGAAAAGCTTGGTTTGATCGAAGTTCTGCTCCACGTGCCTCAAGTACGCCAGCAAGACATACTTCTTATATTCAAAGTCAATCAGTCCGTCAGTAATCCAGTCTTTCTTCAGATTTGTCATAGATAAAAGCTTTTTGAATGTTTCTAATTCATCAACCTGTCACGTTCATGTAGGTTATTTGACTTAGAAGATAGCCAGTTCTTAAATTCAATCAAAGCCCGAAAAGGCACTTAGGGTGAAAAT
>JABXIP010000340.1 GCA_013373005.1 Cytophagia bacterium
CATTGTAAACCCTTTTCTGCATTTCAGGATTGGAACGCTGAATAGCATTTAGCTCAATTCCAGAAGATAACTCACCGGTGTCTACTGAAGATACAGCGCCACCGCCCATACCGATGCGGTAGTTGTCACCACCCATCACAACCACTTTGTCGCCTACTTCAGGAGTGTCTTTTAGGGCATCGGCTTTTTTACCGTATCCGATACCTCCGGCCATCATGATTACTTTATCGAAACCATGTTTTTTACCGCCTTCTTCATGCTCGAACGTAAGCACAGAACCGGCAATAAGTGGCTGGCCGAATTTATTTCCGAAATCAGAAGCTCCATTAGAAGCTTTGATCAGAATATCCATTGGGGTTTGATAGAGCCATTTGCGCTCAGGCATATTGGCTTCCCAGTCTCTTCCTTCTTCCAAACGAGAATAAGAGGTCATATAAACGGCTGTTCCGGCTAAAGGCATTGAGCCTTTTCCGCCAGCCATTCTATCTCTGATTTCTCCTCCAGAACCCGTAGCTGCACCATTGAATGGTTCAACAGTGGTGGGGAAGTTGTGTGTTTCAGCCTTAAGTGAGATTACCGACTCAAAATCTTTTGTTTCGAACCAGTCGGCCTTGTCTTGGGTTTTTTGAGCGAATTGCTCTACAACAGGGCCTTCGATAAAGGCTACGTTGTCTTTGTAGGCAGAAACCAGTTTGTTAGGGTTCTGCTCAGATGTTTTCCTGATCAGCTTGAAGAGCGATGATGGCATCTCCTGCCCATCGATAATGAAAACACCGTTAAATATTTTATGTCGGCAGTGCTCTGAGTTCACCTGCGAGAAGCCAAACACTTCGCCATCAGTCAGGTTTCGCCCCAATTGAGTGCTTACATCGTTCAGGTAGTCTATTTCTTCCTGACTTAGAGCCAAACCTTCCTGCTGGTTGTAAGAAGCAATGTCTTCAATATAAAGAACAGGTTCAGGCTTAATGTCTATGGTAAACAGGCTTTGGTTGAGACCTTTATAAAGCACTTGTAGCATCGGATCGTAGGCTACATTTTCGCTTTCAACCTGCTCAAACTCCTCAATTCTTTGGATTCCAGCCACTCCCATATTTTGGGTAATTTCCACCGCGTTAGTACTCCAAGGAGTAATCATCTCCTTTCTGGGGCCAACAAAGTAGCCTTTGAGTTCTTTACTATCGATGGTTTTGGCATTTCCGAAGAGCCAGAGAAGTTTTGGAATGTCTTGTTGAGGAAGTTCCTGTGAGAGCCCTACAGCGTAGATTTTGCCGTGTCCGGCATCAAAAAACTGAATCATTAGAACGAATGCGTTTGGGTACGAATTACCTGTGCAAAATTAGAAAAAGATTTGGGTTTAACGGTAGATAGTCAATGCTGTTTTACCTTCTTTTTCTGTGTTGAATTTTACCACGTAAAAATACGTGTTTGAAAAGATCGAGTAGTTTGGCGCTGTTAGCGCGAGCCGATTCTTCCCACCTTTGAATCAACAGTCTAACAGTTCTGGTCTAGGTGACTAGGAGTTTCTTTCAATAATGAATATACACAATCAGCCTAGTTAGCCTTTGGGTTAACGAATTATAGTTGAAAGAAACATAGCCCTGTCCTGCAAAGGACGGGGCTTTAATTTTGATTGGTCGATAGTTTTGAGACCATCCATAGAAGAAGTTATATTTATGAACCATTAAAAAATCAACTTAGACTGACAAACCTAATCCTCACCAAACGACTCAATTATGAAAATCATCTCTGAAGAAGAGGCTAGGCTGATTCAAACTAACTGGCAGAAACAAAGACAAGAGCATATCATCTCTTCATTTGAAGTATTCGATGAGGATTTTGGTGAGTATAAAAGAATTACTGCTAGAGATTTCAAGCACATTACTCCGGAATTTATGGATGCGTTGGAAGCAATTGGAGAGAATCCTGCAGATGGCCTTTCGCTCTGCCTTGGAATCGATGAAGAGACACGGCACGCTGAAATGTTTTGGGAGTTTCGGATCAACGGACAGAAGCGTTATTTCAAAGGGGACGACAATAGGTATATGACCTATATAACACCGAATACCAGACCTACTAAGGCGCGGTTGGGTGAGTCTGTGAATTATAAAAATGAGGTTTGCTGCAACTGGTCGAATATCCCTTATTTTGAAATGAATGCTATCTTTTTTGTAATGCTTGATGCCCCTAATTTGAAAGATCATGGGGGTGAGTTGTTCCTGAAAATACCCTGCAGAATATTGAGTTTTGTTATTCCTGAAGCTGATATAGCCATCATGAAAGAGTCTTGCAGAACTGGAAAGAGTTTGCTGGTTCATTATGGGGTAAACTATGGAGATGCAGCTAGACAGATGGTGCCTTTTGTGCCGTTAATACAGGTTTATACTCCGCTGCTGCAAGGGCCAACAGATGAAGACGATCCTAATAGTGTTTATCTGGATTTTGTGGAGCCTTGTCCACCGACTTGTCCTGATTAATCGAGAGTCTTCAATCGTAGAAAGCAAGATGGGCGAAATTTTTAATGAATCAACCAGACAATTCTTGGTTAATATATATGCTTGGTATGTATTTGTGCCAGCGGTTGTAGGGTTTTTCTTGCTCAAAAGACTAAATAAAATCCAGAAACTTATCTTCTATATTGCACTCTTAAGTGCAATTAATCATAAGGTATCTCAAATAGTAAGAAATGTTGTTGAAGACCATTATAATGGATGGGTCTATCATATCTATGTGCCGATACTGTTTTGGTTGACATGGAGAACTTACAAAGAGGAACTGAAGGATATTTATTCAGAGAGGTTTTTCCAAATTCTGTTAGGAGTTTGTCTTTCCTTTTTTGTTCTCAATAGCTTTTATATTCAAAACCTAAGATTGATTCCTACTAATGGAATTTTTGTGATCAGCGGAGTTTTTATCTTTTGGGGCTTCTCTTATTTTTATTCTTTACTCAAACAGTCTCAGTTTAAGTCTTTAGAAAAAGAGCCTGTTTTTTGGTTTACTACCGGGGTGTTGATGTACTATTCAAGCACCGTGTTGATTTTTCTTTTGGTATATAATTATCTAGAGCAGGGATCGGAGGCAACATATATAGCCGCAATATTGAATGCTTTCTTTAATCTCATTTTGGTAACATCATATTTGATTTCGCTATGGGTGAAACCTCCCAAATAAGTGCCGAACAACTTCTGGTTGGTTCCATGCTTGGGATGTTCATTCTGTCCATGAGCATTGTGGTATTCTTTGTAGTCTACCAGAGGAGGCTATTAAAACAACAACAGGCTTATCAGCAAAAAGAAGCAGATTATCAGCAAGAATTGCTTAGAGCTAACTTTCAAAGTCAGGAAAGAGAACGAAATAGAATTGGTAAAGATTTGCACGATGAAGTTGGAGCACTATTAACTACTACTAAGTTGTACTTTCAGCATTTGGATCAAAAGAATGATCCCGTTCGCTTTACGGAGATCAAAGGAAAGGCTTTCAGTATGCTGGAAGAAACCATGAATACTGTAAGGCGAGTATCTCATGATCTGAGGCCTGTGGTTTTAGAAAGGCTTGGTTTGGTAGAAGCTATCTTGAATGTGGTGGATAAAATTAATGCCAGCGGTCAGGTGAAGGTTGAATTTTACCACTCATTGCCTGAAGAACCTGACACTGAATATGCACTCAATTGGTATAGGATAATTCAGGAGTTAATAAACAATACTCTAAAGCATGCCGAGGCAAGCATTATTACCATCGACCTGCAAGCTGTTGACGATAACGTTACATTGGTATACACAGACAACGGAAAAGGACTTGCTCCGGAGAGTGATACCAAAGGCGGATTGGGAATTCAGAACATGCGAAGCCGAATTAGCCTAATGCAAGGAGAATTGGATTTAAAAGAAAATGCTCAGGGCTTTGAAATAGTCTTGAAATCAAAATTAAAACCATAAGCAAATGATAAAAGTAGCTATTGCAGATGATCATAAGCTTTTCAGAGAAGGGCTACGCTTTTTAATGGATCAGATGGATAACCTCGAGGTGGTTTTCGAAGCATCTAACGGGCGTGAGTTGCTGGATAATATTGAATCTCATCAGCCAGATGTCTTGCTTCTCGACCTGGATATGCCGGAAGTTGACGGCCTGGAAGCACTTAAGCAACTGAGACCAAAGTATCCTGATCTCGGTATTATTATCCTGACTATGCACAGTGATTCAAAGATGGTGGCTTACCTGATGGAACTTGGTGCCAATAGCTATTTGCTAAAGGATACGAGTCCTGAAGAATTTAAAAAGGCCATTGCCAATGTGGTTGAAGAAGGCTTTTACTTTAATAAGATGGTCTCTCAGGCCATGCTGGTTGGTTTACAGGGTCAGTCAAAAAAAAAGCCCAGTTTGGGCCACAACGAAGCACTTACCTCCAGGGAACTTGAGGTTTTAGAGCTCATTTGTCAGGAATTCACCGCTAAGGAAATAGCAGATAAGCTTTTTATCAGCCATAGAACTGTGGAGGGGCACCGAAAAAACCTCATTGAGAAGTTGGGCGTTAAAAACACCGCTGGTTTGATTGTGAAGGCAATTAAAGAGGGGATTATTGAGGTTTAGTTAGGGCTTCATCTTTTTCGGGTCTTGCCATGAGTCGAAGAAACCTGTTATATAAACCATTTCTCTTTCAACTCGATGTATGATTTTGATATGGCCTTCAAAAAGTCTTCTATCTACTTTCCTAAAATTAGAGATGGACTCATCTTCTTATCTTATGATGAGGACTGATCAAAACAAATTCTTTCCATCTTACGCTCCCAGCCCTATTCCTCACCGCATTCTTGGTAATTTTGAATTATGGACAAAAAACAAAGAACCTATTTTCTTTTTTCATCTCGACATTTTCACGAATTGGTTCGAGAAGCAAAACAAAACCAACAACAATACATGCAAGTCTTCCGTACTTTTTTTGATGGTACGGAGATTACCTTTCCACTTGAAGGTGATGATATAAGTAAAGGAAGAGAATATATAAACAAATACAATGATTCAATTATAATCCACGATGGTGATTATGATGAAAAGAAACTCTCTTTTGGAGAGCCCTTTCCATTTGTTAATTCTATAGCAAATGAGAATTAGGCTTACCTCTTCTTCACGGTAGGGTAAGCCACACCCAACTGCTCCAAATACGAATTGAACTTTGTTTCATCATAGTAGAACTTCTCCAG
>JABXIP010000335.1 GCA_013373005.1 Cytophagia bacterium
GAAATTCACCTTCGTATTTTGAAAATAATTCATGAATTGAAGTAGGCGTCATATAGACTGACCAAGGGTCTTTTTCTTGTGCGTTCATAGTAAATGATTGGATTATTAGGAGTATTAGTATTATTTTTATATTCATTTCAAATGTTTTTTAATTACTGCCAACGTTATATATCAGCCATTAATATGGCTGTTATATCTTTATAATTAAAGCTTTATGGCTATTAGCCATTTAAATATTGTCTAAGTAGTCAAGCGGTGAAATGACTCCATCCAAACCTTGATTCGATATATGGGTGTAGATTTCTGTGGTTTGACTCGAGTTATGCTTAGTCCTTGTTGGTGCCTGCCTACCGGTAAAAGTAGGTTCTTTACCAACGGCATAAAAAAACCAACCTGATTGCTCAAGCTGGTTTTCTATTATCTTAAATCTGATGTCTGACGTCTAGTGTTTGACGTCTAGTGTCTGACGTCTAACGTCTAAAATCTACACTCTCTCCGCCACCCAATTCTTAGCATTGATAAATGCCTGAATCCATGGGCTCAAGATATCTGCTTTTTGCTCTGCAGGATAATTCCCCCAGTTCCATGGGAAGATGGAACGCTCAAAGTGAGGCATAATGGCTAAATGCCTGCCGTCTTTGCTGGCCAAACCTGCTACATGATAGTCAGAACCGTTTGGTGAAGCAGGGTAAGCCTCATAGCTGTACTTGGCAATGACATGGTAGTCGCTCTCAGCTTCAGGAAGACGGAAACGACCTTCACCGTGTGCTACCCAAATACCCAACCTGGTTCCGGCCAATGAGCCTAGCATCACAGAGTTATTTTCAGGAACTGTCACATTCACAAAGCCCGACTCAAACTTGTGAGCAATGTTATGATCCAACTTCGGATGAACCTTGTGTTCTGGATAAAGCAAACCAAGCTCGCCCATTAGCTGACAACCATTACAAATACCTAGTGAAATGGTATCCTCACGAGCATAGAAGTTGTCTAGTGCTGCCTTAGCTTTTTCGTTGTAGAGGAATGCTCCGGCCCAGCCTTTGGCAGAACCCAAAACATCTGAGTTGGAGAATCCACCCACGAATGCGATGAAGTTCACGTCACTCAAATCTTCACGACCTGCAATCAGGTCGGTCATGTGCACATCTTTCACATCGAAGCCGGCCAGATGCATGGCATAAGCCATTTCTCTGTCACCATTTACTCCTTTTTCACGGATAATGGCTGCTTTTATTCCTGTTGATGTTTTTCTATTCGGATCTAGCCCAAGTGCATCGTACTGACCGCTGAAACCTTCAGGGAATTTAAACTGAAGTGGCTGCTTCTTATAGTTTTGGAAACGCTCAGTTGCCAACTCCTTACCTGACTGCTTTTGATCAAGTAGATAAGAGGTTTTGTACCAGGTGTCTCTTAAGCTTTCTATATCGAAAGCCAGTTCCTGGTTCAATGTTTTAAGTTCAATGTGAGTAGATTGAACTGGCTGTGCAATTTCATAGACTGCCGTGCTTATGGCTTGCAGTTCCTTTTTGATATTTGGTATTTGGTCATTTGAGATTTGCAGCAAAATGGCTGGCTTCTCTGAGAATAGCACTTGGATATCATCAGAACCCAAAGCAGAAATATCTCCTTTTAAACCAAGGTTTTGCTGTGAGAAGGTCATTTCCAATAGCGCGGTAATTAAACCACCAGCTGATACATCGTGACCAGCCAAAATCTTTCCTTCTTTGATCAGTTGCTGAACGTAATCGAAAGTAGCTGCAAAGTTGGAAGCACTCTTAATGCTTGGAGCTTCGGTACCGATTTTACCAGTCACCTGAGCGAATGAAGATCCGCCTAATTTGAAGGCATCACCCGACATATCCACATAAAGTAGTGTCGACTCAAAGTTCGGTTGCAGTACCGGTTCAACTACTTGCTTGAGATCGCTTACTTCGCCCACAGCCGATACGATTACCGTTCCGGGAGCATATACTACATCGTCTTTGTACTTCTGCGTCATAGACATCGAGTCTTTTCCTGTCGGAACATTGATGCCCAATTCACAAACAAAGTCTGAAAGGCCTTTTACACCAGCATAAAGTCTGGCGTTTTCACCTTCGTTTTTCGCTGGCCACATCCAGTTGGCGGAAAGCGATATGCCCTTAATGCCATCAGAAATTGGAGCGAAGATGATGTTAGTCAATGACTCGGCTACTGAAAGCTGAGAGCCAGCCACAGGATCAATCAGGGCTGAAACTGGTGCATGACCGATAGTGGTAGCAATACCTTTAATACCTCGGTAATCCATGGCCATTACGCCCACGTTGTTAAGAGGTAATTGAATTGGTCCTGCAGTTTGTTGTTTAGCCACACGACCCGTCACGCAACGGTCAACTTTGTTGGTGAGCCAGTCTTTACAAGCCACGGCTTCCAATTGAAGTACCGCATTCAGGTATTCCTGAAGCTTTTTAATGTCATATGAAACCTCAGCATATTGGCTGGCAGTAGATTTATCTTCCAAAACAGTTTTTGGAGATGAACCGAACATGTGAGCCAACTCCCAGTCGATTGGGTTTTCGCCAGTTTCATTGTTTTCGAAGACAAACTTTTGGTCTCCGGTAATATCGCCAACTACATAGATTGGGGCTCTTTCACGTTCCGCCACCTTCTTCATGTAGTCAATGTCTTTTTGCTTCATTACGAGGCCCATTCTTTCCTGAGACTCGTTACCGATAATCTCCTTGTCGGAAAGGGTAGGGTCACCCACAGGAAGCTTCTTCACATCAATGTGTCCTCCGGTTTCTTCAACCAATTCAGAAAGACAGTTGAGATGGCCACCCGCACCGTGGTCGTGAATAGACACGATTGGGTTTTCCTCCATTTCGGCCATGGCACGAACGGCATTGTAAACCCTCTTCTGCATTTCAGGATTGGAACGCTGAATGGCATTCAACTCAATTCCAGAAGAGAACTCACCGGTGTCTACTGAAGATACAGCGCCACCGCCCATACCGATGCGGTAGTTGTCTCCACCCATCACAACCACTTTGTCGCCAACTTCAGGAGTGTCTTTTAGGGCATCGGATTTTTTACCGTAACCGATACCTCCGGCCATCATAATTACTTTATCGAAGCCATGTTTTTTACCGCCTTCTTCATGCTCGAAGGTAAGTACCGAACCGGCAATAAGTGGCTGGCCGAATTTATTTCCGAAGTCAGAAGCTCCGTTGGAAGCTTTGATCAGAATATCCATTGGCGTTTGATAGAGCCATTTGCGCTCAGGCATATTGGCTTCCCAGTCTCTTCCTTCTTCCAAACGAGAATAAGAGGTCATATAA
>JABXIP010000297.1 GCA_013373005.1 Cytophagia bacterium
ATGTACCTACGGCACATTCAGGTTTTTTGATGGTCATTAGTTACCAATATCTAGTCTCGATGGGACTAGGGAAAGGGTAAATTGGCCTGGGTTACACTAAGAAGGCATTCATTCGATCCACTGACCTTTTTCTTGAATAATCTTATATTCTTCTTTGTCCCGTTAGGACTAAACATCGGTAGAACTTGAATAGACATTGTATTGAGTGTGCTTTTAGGTACGCAACAATGATTGAGGCAATTTCTCCGCTCATTTATTACATTAGCCCATGTTTATGAAATACATCGGTTTCCTCTTTATACTGCTTACCCTTAGCTGTCAACCTGCAAAACCAAAAAGCCTGTTGATTTACACAAGAAACGGTGAAGGTTTTGTCCATGACAACATAGAGGCCAGCGTAGAAGCATTGAAAAAGCTGGCTATGGAAAACAATTATCAGGTTCAGGTAACAGATTCTCCGGACTTCTTTACCCCGGAAAACCTCAAGGAGATTGATGGTGTCATCTTCTCTAATAGCAATAATGAGGCCTTTACAAGTCAGGATCAACGCGATGCATTTAAGCACTACATCGAATCGGGTGGAGGCTTTGTCGGCATTCACAGTGCATCGGGGTCAGAGCGTCAGTGGCCATGGTTTTGGGCTATGGTAGGAGGTAAGTTTGTTCGCCACCCGGCATTGCAAGAGTTTGAACTAAAGGTGATAGACCAAGAGAATCCTGCCACCAGTTTTTTGGGTGAAACATGGTCGTGGGAAGATGAGGTTTACTATTTGGACCATCTGAATCCTGATATTCATGTGCTTTTAGCTGCTGACTTAAGAACCGTTGAAGACGATACTAAAGATGATTTTCACCGAAACCGTTTCGGAGATTATACACCCATTGCCTGGGTGCATGAGTTTGATGGTGGAAGACAGTTCTATACCGCTTTAGGCCACAAGCAGGAGTACTATTCAAACCCTCAGTTTCTTCAACACTTATTGGGAGGCATAAAATGGGTGCTTCAAGAAGATTAGATAGTTGACATAAAAAGACTTTGTTAAATTGAGCATTTAGCCATAATTCAACTATTGACTTATTACCATTGAAAAAGCTCACCTCACTCTTATTCCTGATCTGCATCATTTTTTCATGTGGTACCAAGCAATCTGATTTGGCGATACCGGTAGCCTACCTTCAATTGGAGAAAACTACTTTGGAAATAGCCGATGTGGTGACGGGCCTGGATATTCCATGGGATATTGATGCTTCTATTCCTGGTGAGTTATGGTTCACTGAGCAAAAAGGGTTGGTTCATAGAATGAATCTTAAAACCGGTGAACGAAAGGTTATGCTAGCGCTGGATGATGTGCTTTTTCGAAAGTCTTATGGACTTTTAGGCATGGCTGTTCACCCGAAGGGCAATTACTTATTCATTCATTACACCTATCAGGTCAACGACAATGATTTGCAGCAGGTGGTAAATTCCAGATTGGTGCGATATGACATTCATAACGAAGAGCTTACTAACAGAAAAGTATTGCTTGATGAAATTCCTGGCAATACGTACCACAATGGCTCCAGAATTATTATTTCTCCCGATGATAAGATTATTTTTTCAATGGGTGATGCTGGGAGGACTGATCAAACTCAGCGTGATGATTTCCTGGTAGGGAAAATCATGAGGCTTAACTTGGATGGAAGTATCCCTGAAGATAACCCAGTTTCAGGAAGCCCTATTTGGTCGAGAGGCCACAGAAATCCTCAAGGATTGGCCTTTGGCAGGAATAATATACTTTATAGCTCTGAACATGGCCCGAATAATGACGATGAGGTCAATCTGATCAGGAAGAATGCTAATTATGGCTGGCCCGATGTGCAAGGCTTTTGCGATCAGCCTGGTGAACAAGAGTACTGCGATGAGCATCAAATTATGGAGCCATTAATAGCTTGGACACCTACCATAGCAGTAGCTGGAACCGGATTCTATGACAGTCCTAAAATTCCAGAGTGGCAGAACAGTCTCATTGTCGCCAACATGAAAGGAAGGGCGCTTAGAGTTTTGAATCTTACTGAAGATGGGGAGCAAGTGGATCAAGAGCACATCTTCTTTCAGAAGTACTTTGGCCGCCTAAGAGAAGTGGCTGTAGCTGCTAATGGAGATGTTTTTGTAGGGACTACGAATACCGACTGGCATCCACGTTTTCAACCCTGGATGTACGATGGCCTGCCAAGTGGGCCTGATAGAATCCTGAGAATCAGGGCGGTGAATAAGTCTGAAATGATTGATTCATTGCCGGTTCTAAAGGAGGATGATGAAGCTATGGAGCTGATGAGTGAGGGCTGGCAAAACCCTGTAGGGGAGGAAGAGTTAGCGGAAGGCCAGAAGCTCTATATTCAGAACTGTTTGGCTTGCCATAATCCGGAGGGTACGGGTGCGCCCGGATTATATCCGCCTTTGGCTAATACCAATTGGGTTACTGGAGATAAGATTCGATTAATAAGAACCTTATTGCTTGGGCTTTCTGAACCGATTGAAGTGAATGGAGAGACTTATAATCAGGAAATGCCTTCCTATGCACACCTAAGTGATCAACAAATTGCAGATGTACTCACCTATATCAGAAACAGCTTTGGGAATCAAGCCGATGGCGTGTTAGAGGGAGAGGTTTTTGTTGAAAGACAGTCGCTTAATAAGTGAGTTTTACCACTAGTTTAAAGTTTAATGTTCATGGTTCAAAGTTAGGGCCTAAGTTTTAATCTGAGGAACCGATGTCCCCCGCTGGCGGGGGTGTAGGGGGTGGACAGAAAGAGGTGCTTTATTCCGAAATTTCACATCCCCAATCCTTCCAAATTCTTCACTTTATGATAAGTGAGCGCGGCTTTGATGCACTGTTTCAACTCGGCTTTTGGAACCTGGTCATCTATTTTAAAGACAATAGCTCGGGTTGTTTCATACTCGAATAAATCGCCAAACTTTTCTTTGAAGGAAGGGACAAGCTTGCTGGTGCACTTGAAATACATCGCATATTGATCTGGAGCTTTGGGTTTCCAGTCAATGCGAAGCGTGCTGCCAATTTTGGTGATATAGCTGGGCTCACCCCATTTCAGGGTTTCTTCCAGGTATTCAATCGCATCGGTTTCTTCTGCAGTTTCAATAATCAGCTTTTGTAA
>JABXIP010000538.1 GCA_013373005.1 Cytophagia bacterium
CTTCTTTGATGCATCATTACCCCCATAATGCAGTAGTTGGTCATATCTCTGGTGAGGCACGGATCGACAATTCTGGTAATGGGGATATTTGCAGGGATTTGTGGATCTGTCACGAGATGATCAACCCCAGCTCCCAACGAGCTCACCCATTTCAGCTTTGGAAGTCTATCAACAACGCCTTCATCCATTGGTTTCCAAACAAATAATGCTTCAACGTCTGACAGGTCTTCATCCGTTGGCCAAACATGAATTTTATTCACCAATGGCGAATTGGAAAGACCTTCAACCCAAAGCTGAGGGTTCCAAACTTTTGTACAGAAGAGAATATCTATTTTTTGCTTATCCATTGATTGTCTTTAATATAAAACCGCCAGGGTTTAAGGGCGTCTTCTTCGGCATAGTCTACACCAATTCTGGTCGAAGTTATAATTTCGTTTGAAGATAATTCACGACTGTCTTCAAGCCAAATATCACTATCAAGAAGCCATTTTCCATAATGCGTTTTGGTTTTGATACCCAAGGCTTGGGAAAGTGTACCCGGACCAGACGTGAGTGTCTTATCTAACTTGTTCTTCCCTCTTCTTTTCAGCATAATATCAATTCCTTCCAATGGCTGTACTGCCCGCACCAAAACAGCATCGGCTCTATCATTTTCATTTGTAACTATATTGAATAAGTGATGGATTCCGTAGCATAAATAGACATAGGCATGTCCGCCCTTCGCATACATCACCTCAGTTCTGGCAGTTCGAACACCGTTATTGGCATGGCAGGCTTTATCATTTAGTCCTGAATAGGCTTCCACTTCAGTAATGATTGCTGAGGTATATTCACCAGAAACCATTGTATGAATAGACTTTCCTAGTAGTTCTTGGGCAATCTGAACCACATTCTCTCTCTGATAAAAAGCCTCTGAAAGTTTCATTTTCAAATTCGAGCAACTAATTATCAAGAAATGAGTTAAACTTGGTGAATCAAAAAAAACCGACTTAAAATGAGAAAAGGAATTATTTCATTAGCTACACTACTACTAATGTTTACAGCTACGGCTGTCTTTGCCCAAAGAGGCCCGGCAGCTAGCCCAACTGTAACTGTAACCCAAGCCATTGGCAATACCGAGATGACTTTAGTTTATTCAAGACCTAGCTTAGACGGCCGCTCTTTGAGTACTTTGGCGCCTCAAGGAAAGGTTTGGAGAACGGGGGCAAACACAAGCACTCAAATAAGCTTCAATAAAGATGTGACCATTGGAGGTAAAGCATTAAAGGCCGGTGACTATTCTCTTTGGACTATCCCTGGAGACAATGAATGGACAATCATCATTAACTCTGTAACTGGCAATTGGGGAACACAATATGAGCAGAAAAACATGGCTGAAACTGATGTATTCAGATTCAGTGCTCCTGCTACCGAATTATCAGAATCAGTTGAAACCTTTAGAATAGATTTAACTGACTTTGATAAAAACACCAAGGACAAGGCTAATATTGAATTGGCATGGGGTAATACGTCAGTTAAATTCCCTGTTAAGGTTAACAACTAAAATTAAAAGAGATCTGTACAAAGCTTCTATTCATTGAATGGGAGCTTTTTTTATAAATTCGAACTGAAAACTAAAACCAAATGAAAAGAATTATACTCAGTTGCATAGCCCTGATGGTTTCGGCCATAACTTATGCGCAAATTCAAATGCCACCAGCCAGCCCCACCTTTGAATTGAAAGGAACGGTAGGTTTGGCAGAGGTGAGAGTGGTCTACTCACGTCCAAGTGCACGAGGCAGAAAAGTTGCCGGAGAGCTGATCCCTTACAATGAAGTTTGGAGAACTGGTGCAAATGCTTCAACCAAAATTTCTTTCAGCACTGACGTATTGCTCGAAGGAAACCCAGTTGCCGCAGGTGAATATGCCCTTTATACAGAGTTTACCGAAGAGGAAGCAACTATCATCCTTAGCAAAAACTTAGGCTGGTGGGGAGCCATAGGCTATGAGTCTAAAGATGATGTACTAAGGTTTAAAGTACCTGTGAAGCACCCAAGTAGTATGTATGAAACATTTACCATTAGCTTCTCAGACTTTACTTTGAATTCTGCCAACCTGAACCTGAAGTGGGAACATACTAAGGCTATGTTCAAGATTGAAAGCAAGGTAGATGATGTGGTGATGGCTCAAATTAAGGAGCAGGTAATTGATGCTACTCCAACTAATCCTAATGTTTATTTCCAGGCTGCAGGATACTATTATGATACAGAGAAGGATTCTGACATGGCTTTGAATTGGGTAAACAAGGCTTTAGAAGGTTCTGCTCAAAAGCAATATTGGATGGTTCACCTACAGGCTAAAATTTTAGCTCGTTTAGGTAAGAAGTCTGAAGCGATAGCAGCTGCTAAAGAGTCTATGAAACTTGCTGAAGAAGGTGATAACCCCGATTATGTAAGACTGAACGAAAAGTTGATTGCCTCTTTAGAGAAGTAATCTAATCTCAATGATAAAAAGCCGCGGCTCCTAAATGGAACCACGGCTTTTTTTATTTCTTAGCTGCTGCCTTTTTCTTCGATGTTTTCTTAGGCTTTGCTTTCGCTGCAGGTTTATCGTTTGTTTTGGGTTTATGTGGTCTTAGAACTCCAAAAGTACCTTTAGCAATTTTTCCTTTTTTAGTTTTTCTGTCTCCTTTTCCCATAATTATTCTGTTTGGTAAAAAAGAATTTACAAAACAGAGCTGGGAGTGTCAAGTTTGGTGGTCAGTTGTTACAACTCACTATGAGCAAACTGAAGCGTATTTTGTTGTCCTAAGTGCCTTAGCATTCTTGCATGTTCACTTAGGGCTCTACTGAATGTAGGAATGCTATTGTAGGTTAGGCCAAACTCCTCGGTAGTTCTCTTAACTATCTTAGATATTTCCGGATAATGCAGATGGCAAATATGTGGAAATAGATGGTGCTCTACCTGATAGTTCAAGCCCCCTACTAGCCAACCTAAAACCTTATTATCTGGCGCATAATTGGTTGTGGTTTCCAATTGATGTACCGTCCAATTACAATCTATATTACCTTGTTTACAAGGTGAAGGAAAGTTTGTTTCTGGCATAATGTGGGCGGTTTGAAAAACCAGACTGATCGTCATGCCTGTGACTATGTGCATACAAATAAAGGCCACAACCACAGTGGGCCAGGTAAAACCAGAGAATAGAATTGGAAGCACCAAAGCATAGCCATAATAAGCCAGTTTCCATGCTATTAGCTTAAAAAGCATAAGTTTGAATTCTCTTCCTTGCTTAATCAGACCTTTGTCGGTATATCTTTTTAGTCGAACAAAGTCCTTTGTAGTAATCCATGAAATAGTGGATAGAGAGTAAAAAAACCAGGTGTAGAAGTGCTGATATTTATGCACAGCACTCAAGATTCTTTTTGGGGTAAATCTTAGGAATGGTGGTGTGTTTAGGTCGTCATCTGAGCCTTCAATATTGGTATAGGTATGATGGAGCACATTGTGCTGAACTCGCCATACAGATGCATTGGCGCCCACCAGGTTCATCGACTGTGCCATGAGCCAGTTCAGCTTCTGGTTAGATGAATAAGACCCGTGAATGGCATCGTGCATTACTCCCATTCCAATACCAGCCATACCGGCACCGCAAAGGAGATATAAAACAAAAAGCTGCCACGTTTGAGTAAGTATTCCTAGGCTAATGATAATAAGGGGAACGATGAATAAGCTAAGCATGACAAAGGATTTAAGCGCCATGGCTTTTCCTCCTTTTTTGGATAGCTGATTTTCCGAGAAGTATTGATTTACCCTTTCATTAAGAATTAGAGTAAAGTCTTTATTCTGGGCTTTAGAAAATTTTGGAAATGAGATAAGCTTGAATTTAGTAGTTGAAAGAGCGGCTTTCATCAGTTTCCTTCAAACCATTCTTTTAATAATTAAAAACCTCAACTCTTGAGGCAATAAAACGTCTGTTAGATACAATGTTATGGCCTAATTTCATAGGCCATAACATCAATAATATAATTATCTCCTTCTGCTCGATCTAGAGCGAGCGCGATCAGGTCTACGGTTTCGTTTATTATCTGTACCGAAATCGCGTTTTCTTCCTTTGTTATAACCCGACTTCTGTGGAGGGCCATCGTTGTCTTCATTTACGCGAACGGCTCTTCCTCCCACACTGATTCCCCTGAACTTTTTAATGAACTCTTCGCTCAATGATTTTTCCAGATGGAAAAAACTGCAGTTCTTCTTCATTTCAATATTCTGAAATGTCTTTGCGTTCAAATCAGTTACATCTACCATAAAGTGTAATAAATCGGCCTTGGTGGCACCATCAATTTCACCTATGTTAATGAAGAACCTTTGCAGGCCATTGTTGTCTCCTGAAGAACTCTCCTGCCTTTTACCGCTACCTTGCGTTTCATTCAAGTCTTCCGGCTCATCGAAACTCGCATTTCCGTCTACACGCATATGATCGAGTTGAAGAGATAAAAGCCTTTTGAGTAAATCTTCTTTGCTTAGGTTGACAAGTTCTTGATCGACATGCTCCAGAACATCGTCTACATGCTTATCTACTTTAGTTTGAAGTATAAGTTGAACCCAATGATTGATTCTACTGTACTTCATCTCCGCTTTATTCGGAACTTCCACCAACTCAAAAGTAACTTTGAGTCTCCTTTCCAGATCCTTGATCTTGCGACCTTCTCTTGGATTAATGAGCACAAGAGAGATTCCCTTCTTACCAGCTCTACCGGTTCTACCACTTCTGTGTGTATAACTTTCCAATTGATCTGGCAAGGAATGGTGAATTACGTGCGTAAGATCATTCACATCAATTCCTCTTGCCGCTACATCAGTAGCAATAAGAAGTTGCATTGAACGCGCCTTAAAACGCTTCATTACAGCGTCTCTCTGGCCTTGTGATAAGTCACCGTGAAGTGCCTCTACACCGTAGCCCATGGCAGAAAATTCATCAGCAAATTGCTGTGTCTCTCTCTTGGTACGGCAAAACATCACGCCTCTCATTTCAGGCTGAACATCTAGAAATCTTCTGATGGCGGCTATTTTGTTGGAAGTCTTCGTAATCACATATTGATGTGAAATATCGAGGTTACTTTTCTGCTCAGTGTTTACAGCCACTTCAATTGGCTGATGCATGTATTTATCGACAATCTTACGGATGTCAGGCGGCATGGTAGCCGAAAACAACCACACAGATCTTTCCTCAGAAGTATAGCCGATAATGTCATCTATGTCTTCTTTGAAGCCCATATTCAACATTTCATCGGCTTCATCGAGCACTACATATTGAACAGCATCTAAAGAGATAGCCCTTCTTTTAATTAAATCGAGCAAACGGCCTGGTGTTGCCACTACAATTTGAGTAGGCCTTTTCAAGGCTCTTATTTGTCTGCTAATATCTACACCGCCATAAACCACTTCTACATTAAGCTTGGCATTGTTGCTTACGAAACTCTGAAGTTGAGTAGCAGTTTGTTGGCCTAATTCTCTGGTTGGAGCCATAATAATGGCTTGCGTACTTTCATCCTCCAGATCAATCAAATCGATCAAGGGCAAACCAAAAGCGGCAGTTTTACCTGTTCCTGTTTGCGCTAATCCGATGAAATCTGTGGGGTTCTTCTTCAACAACTGAGGAATAGCCTGCTGTTGAATGGGTGTTGGGTTATCAAAACCCAACTTTTCTAGCACTTCACACAATTTTTGTGAGAGTCCTAGTGCTTTAAAATTTGACAAAACGTGTTATTAAAATGAGCTGCAAAGGTAGAGGTAATAAATGGGAACTAATTGAAAACCAATAGATTTATTTGTTCCCTCTAGCCTCTCAGACTCAAGTATTACAGAACTCAACAGAGTGAACCATGGGTAGATTATTACTCAGTGTAATCCAGCTTTCTCCGTCATTTTCAGAGAGGTACAGGTTGCCTGTTGTGGTACCAAATGCCAAGGTAGAACCTGTTACATCAAGCGCATGACGATAGGTGATATCGAAAGTGTTTTCTTGTGGAAGACCTTCTCTTAAGGCCTTCCATGTTTTTCCTCCATCATCAGTTCTGCAAACGCATAATGCGCTATCTACGGCTACCCTCATCATATCACTGTCGCCCGGAACAACCCAGGCTACCTCAGGATTGGTTTCACTGGCCGCCACAGCAAAGCCGAAATTAGCAGGTCCATTCTCTTCACTTATCTTATCCCAAGATGCACCACCGTTGACAGACCTGTAAATACCGCAATGATTTTGTTGCCACATGACTTTAGTATTACTGGCACACCAGTCTACCAGGTGTGGGTCTTGACCAATGTCTGCAGTGGGGTCAGGAAGAAAGTCGGCATAGAGGCCTTTATTGACCGATTTCCAGCTTTCACCACCATCAAATGTCTCAAAAGTGCCGGCACAACTCACGGCTACATAGATGTGATTAGAGTCCGCAGGATCTACCAGAATGGAATGAATACCGGCATTGTCTCTACCACCACCAAACCATTCTTTTCGAGTTGGATGATCCCAAAGTCCTCTCACTAATTCGAAGGTATCTCCGTTGTTGGTACTTTTGAATAAACCACCAGGTTCAGTACCCACGTAAATTGTTCCCGGTTGGTCCTTGCCTCCGGTGGAAAATGCCCATAAATACTTGGTAGCTGCTGGTGAACCGTCCTTAAGCTCTTCGCCTTCAGGATATTTAGGAGCTTCCAGTTCCTCCCACTCCTTGCCGTCTTTAGACCTATGAATTTTACAACCCCAATGCCCATGGTCTAACATGGCCCACCAATGGCCGGTATTTTCATCTATGGCGGCAATGGTAACTGGGAAGCCTAAAAATTCTGTTGAGTGATGTTTCCATTGGCCTGAGCTGTCTTTTTTGTAAACAACCAAGCCTTTGCGGGTTCCAACCAGGAGCGTACTTTTTTGAGTCATGACTTATAGTGTTTTAATCTAAACGATTGTAGTCTTATTTGGGGACAACTATCCACCTGAAAGTGCCTGCATCACATAAACCTCATCACTATCCTTCAAGGCATCCTGAAGTAACTTTCTGTCTTTTATTAATTGATTGCCAACGAAAATATTCACGTGCTTCCTCAGGCAACCATTCTCATCCACTATGTAGTCTTTTAAGCCCGAATAGTTTTGCTCAATAATATCAACTGCTTCCTTTACGGTTTTACATTCAGCGGTAATAGGTGCTAAATTTGGGTAAAAGCGCTTGAGGTTAGATGTAAACTTAATAGTTGGCATAGAGTTGTTTACGATTTAAAAATTAATCGTTAATCTGTCAAATCCACTCCTGATTATTATGCGTTCTTTCATGCTCAACAGTTCCGGTATGGAGCGTTTCTGCCGGTTCAAAGAGCATTACCCAAACCTCTTCATCATCGATAGTATATGGATTATGCTCCACTCCTTTCGGAACAATGATGATATTTCCTGCTTCAACAACTTCGGTTTTGTCTCTAAACTCCATATAGAGAGTTCCTTGGTGTACATAAAATAGCTCGTCTTCGTTTTCATGACTATGCCAGACAAATGAGCCTTTCAGCTTAGCTAGCTTCACTAACTGTCCATTGAGTTCGCCTATGAGTCTTGGTTTCCAAAAGTCGGTTACCAGTTTGAATTTATCTTCTACGTTGATGGATATCATTTCGCATTTTACAAAATAATCCTAGTCCATACTGCCTTTTTTCCATTGTTAAATCTTGAAAGATTCAATGCTTTGAATTGTTGCAGAAATGGGCTTATACTTGCGGTTGTTCGATTAGAACTCAACCATGGACAAGTTTATCGATGTGCGGAGAATGATGGCTGCTAAGAATCCTAAGCTACTTAAATGGCTTCCGGGATTTGTCATCAGATATGTGGAGAAGATCATTCATCAGGATGAAGTCAATGCTTTTTTTTGGAAACATAAGAACTCCTCAGCAAAGGTGTTCTGTGATGCCGCCATGAATGAATGGCAAATTGAGCTCAACCTGAAAGGAAAAGAAAACATCCTCCAAGCCCCCCAAAGTTGCGTTTTTGTTGGCAATCACCCCCTTGGAGGCTTTGATGCAGTAGCCTTTATTTCTGCTATTGACAACATCCGACCTGACATTCACTTCATAGTCAATGATTTTCTAATGGGTGTTGAAAGCCTGAAGGATAGATTTATCGGAGTAAATAAAGTGGGAAAGAGTGCTCGCGAGTCGTTGCAGGCTGTAGAAAAGCAATTCGCGTCAGATAGCGCAACATTCATCTTTCCTGCAGGTTTGGTTAGTAGAAAGTCGAAGGGAGTTATTCGTGATTTGGAGTGGAATAAAACCTTCGTTTCTAAAGCAAAAAAGTATAAAAAACCGGTCATTCCGGTGTATATTGAGGGTAGATTGACCAACAGGTTTTACCGCTTGGCCAATTTTAGAAAAGCCCTCGGTATCAAGTTAAATATTGAGATGTTCTTTTTGGTTGATGAGCTATTCAGGCAAAAAGGAAACAAAATGGATATCATTATTGGTGAACCCATTAGTCCGGAAACATTCGACAAGAGTAAGTCTGAAAAGGAATGGGCCGAATGGACTAAAGAGAAAGTTTACCAGTTAAAGCAGTCTTAAGAGACCCGTATGAAGCAGAGTAAAGTTGAGAAAGAGATCATTCCTCCTGTAGAGCGTGAGCTTATTGAGGATGAATTGACCAAAGAGCGATTCATTCAAGTCACACACAAAGGCAACAATGAGATATACATTGTAAACCACCATAACTCTCCTCACACTATGAGGGAAATTGGTAGGTTAAGGGAAGTTTCGTTCCGTTCTGCAGGTGGTGGAACAGGCCATGAAATAGACATGGATGAATACGACACTACTGATCGATGCTATGAGCAGCTCATTGTTTATAGTCGCGAAGACAAGGAAATTATTGGTGGCTACAGATTTATCACCGGAAGAAGAGCCAAAGATCCAAAAACTGGAGAATTCGACCTGTCTACTGCTCATTATTTCAATTTCTCTGAGCAAATGAAGAATGACTACCTACCCTACTCTATTGAGTTGGGTAGATCTTGGGTGCAACCTGAGTATCAGCCTTCTGTGAATCCACGAAAAGGTGTTTTTGCTTTAGCGAATATTTGGGATGGTCTTGGAGCTTTAATAACCCGTTATCCTGAAATGAAATATTTCTTTGGTAAGGTTACGATGTACAAAACCTATAACACCGAAGCTCGTGATATTCTATTGGCTTTTATGGCCAATTACTTTCC
>JABXIP010000059.1 GCA_013373005.1 Cytophagia bacterium
ACAAAAAACCCCGACCAATGGCCGGGGTTTTGTTTATTCTTAGAACTAACCTATTTGTCGATTGAACCGACAACGCGTTTCATAAACTCGTTAAGCGCTTCTTTCTTAGGCTTTCCTTCTTTGATCGACTGATTCACTTCAATAGCTCCGTAGAAATTGGAGATGAGCTCTCCTATCACATCCAGTTCTTCGTCTTTAAGGTTCTCGCACTCTGTCAGGTTTTCCAGCGTTTCAATAGCCTCAAGCACAAAGTCCTGATCGTTTTGCTCTATAAAGTCAGTGATATGCTTAATTAGCGGCAACCTCATCGACCAAAGCTTTAAGTGATTCGAACTTGTTGGTCTGCACCTGGTTCACCAGTTCACCACCTTGATAAGCTGCAAAAGTTGGCAGGTTGTTCACATTGGCCAATTTTCTCGACTCAGGGAACTTCTCTGCATCAACAATTACAAAAGCAGCATCCTCACGCTCAGAAGCCAGCTTCTTGAACTTAGGCTTCATGATTCTACAGTTACCACACCAGCTAGCTGAAAACTGTACAAAAACCTTCTGATTCTGATTCAGAACCTCTTGAAGATTATCCTGATTCAATTCAGTTACCATAATTATTCTTAGTTATTGCTCAAGTATGCAGAAACGCCTTGTCTGTTGGCAGACATAGCTTCTTTACCTTCTTCCCAGTTGGCAGGACAAACCTCACCGTGTTGCTGAACGTGAGTATAAGCATCGATCAGTCTCAAGTACTCATTCACATTTCTTCCTACAGGCATGTGGTTCACACCTTCGTGGAATACTGTACCTTCTTCGTCAATCAGGTAAGTAGCTCTGTAAGTAACGTTATCACCTTCTAATAGCTCAATACCAGATTCCTCATCATAGCTTACACCAGTGATATCAAGGATATCCAATGCTCTTGAAAGGTTTCTGTTGCTGTCGGCAATTAGGCTGTAGCTTACTCCTTCAATTCCACCATTGTCTTTAGAAGTATTTAACCAAGCAAAGTGAACCTCAGCAGTATCACAAGATGCACCAATGACAATGGTATTTCTCTTGTCGAACTCAGGCATTGCTTCCTGGAAAGCGTGCAATTCAGTAGGACACACAAAAGTGAAGTCTTTTGGGTACCAGAAAAGAACCACTTTCTTGTTGTTTTTCTGTGCCTCCTCAAGCACGTTCAACTTAAAAGTATCTCCCATTTCATTCATGGCATCTACTGTAATGTTTGGGAATTTTCTACCTACGTAGCTCATATTCTTATTTTAGTTTTATAGTGGGATAATTGATTCAATTTCTGCCGCGAAGGTAGCTTTCATGGGCTTAAAAGTCAGCTCACTTTCTATTTGTTTTGGGTATCAGATATTGATTTTATCAATATCCTTTGCCTTTATATTTCAATACTCAACAATTCTATTCTGCTATATATTTCGCAGTCAAAGAGTTACACACGCCCGAGTACTAGAACACTTCAGAAAGGAGATAAAAAGGCCTTAAAAATGGAATCGATTGCAGTTTTTAAAAATTTATAACTCTCCTGAACTCAATCAAATGTCATACAAGCTACACGCCACGAAAGAACATTTGGCTAGCCTCAAACCAACTAGCACTCTATTCTGCCCTCAGCTTAACGCTCAATACTTTTACACTCATTTTATAGACTCTATCAATAATCATATATTCACGTGTAGCTAAAACAACACCAAAGTCATGGGCATTACAGAAGAAGAAGTTATTCACGGTAAAGAGCTGGAATCTTTTCTCAGGAAGAGCATGCAATTTGAATATTGCACCTTTAAGAATTGTGACTTCACTGGGAGGAATCCATCAGGCATCACTTTTCTAGAATGTGAATTTATCGACTGCGACCTTTCCGGGGTGGAACTGGTAAATACAGGATTCAAAGAGGTGAGGTTTAGGAGCTGTAAATTGATGGGCTTGCGGTTCGATCAATGTAACCAATTCTTACTGGCCATGAACTTCGATGCTTGCAAGCTAGACTTTTCCAGTTTCTTCCAAGTCGACCTTAAAGGTGCCTCAATTGTCAATTGTTCTTGCCTGGATTGCGACTTTGTAGAGGCAACATTTACCGGAGGAAGTTTCAGTGGTAGTGACTTAACCGGAGCCAGCTTTGGTCAAACCAATCTGGAGAAGGTTGACTTCAGTAATGTAATAAACCTTGTGCTAGACCCTGAAGAGAACAAAATTCAACAAGCCATTATAGACCGCAACCAACTGGAGGGTTTACTCGCCAAATACAAGCTTAGCATTCGCTAAATCAGATTCTAGGAAGTCTCTCCATTTTTAAAGAATTTCGACCATGAGCAATTCACACCTTTTTGAGCATCAGGCCATGGCTACCTATTTTAAGCTTAACATTTATAATGAAGTAGAAGACTATGCCAAAAATGCAGCTCAGCAAGTCTTCAAACTGATTGATGAATTGGAGGATAAACTCAGTCGCTTTAGACCTGATAGTGATATTTCTCGGATCAATAAGCTTAAGAAGGATGAACATTTACCTATTGATTTCGAGACTTGGGAAGCTTTAAAGCTGGCTATCAACTGCTATACAGATAGCGAAGGTGCTTTCGATGTTGGGGTGGCTGAACATATGAAAATTTTCAGGGCTGCCAAGCAAGGCATCCTCAACGAGTACGAAACCAACAAAGCTCTAGAAAAAGCACAAACCGAAAAGAATGCGGCTTCTATTTATGTAGACCCGGAGCAACCGCGTGTTTATTGTGTAAACCCTGGCATGTACTTCGATCTTGGAGGAATAGGCAAAGGCTATGCTTTGGACAAGGTAGATGAGCTGATGCGAGATTTAGAAATTGAGACTTATACGCTCAGTGCTGGAGATAGTACATTGCTTATTAAAAACAATGTTGACCTGAAGCCATTCTTCACCTACCCTATTGCTTCCAAATTCGATAGGAAAGTACTCGAACTCAGCAATATCAGCGTAAGTGCTAGTGGCACCTTCCATCAGGGAAGCCATATTTTCGACCCAAGAACAGGCCGAAATGATTTCACCCCCACTTTCGAGCGTGTTTGGGTAGCGGCTAAAACTGCCACCTATTCAGACGCATTTTCAACCGCTTTTTTCATTCTTGATATGGCAAATATTGAGTCAATTCTACAGTCGAGCGACCAAATTTTATGGATTGCCTATGCAATCGATGGAAAACTCACCATTCTTGAAAAAAATGAGCTAAATTAAAAGGCGGATTTAAGGATCCTGATTTTTAGTAGAAACGCGAAAACCCCGATTGTTATGGAAAAATCTAATAGAAGAGACTTCATCAAAAAGTCGTCTCTTTTCGGTACTGGCTTACTACTTGCCAGCCCGTTTAACATTACAGCCAATCCCTTAAGAGTGGCAGACAAAGTAAATATTGCCATTGTTGGATGTGGCGGTAGAGGAAGCGGAATGATATTCAGCAACATTCCCAAAATACCAGGTGCCAACCTTGTGGCTGTTTGCGATATAGTAGAAAGCAGAAGAGAGCGCGCCAAAGAACGCTACAATGCTCAATACGATGCAAAAGTGAATGCTTACGAGGATTTCTATGAAATGATAGAAAAAGAAAACCTCGATGCCGTTGCCTTTGCTACTCCAGATTTCTGGCACATGAAACACACCGTTGATGCTTTGAACGCAGGGCTTCATGTGTATTGCGAGAAAGCGATGTCTAACAATATTGAAGATGCCAAGAAAATGGCTTTGGCCATGAAAAAAACAGGCAAACTACTTCAGATTGGTAGACAAAGAAGATCTAATGACAGATATCGTTTCACTCATCAGGTGCTTCTTGAACAAGAGAACATCATGGGCCGTTTGACACATGCCATCGGTCAGTGGAACAGATCTAGAATTCACCTTTTGCAGCCTAACAAGAATGACAATCTTGACATGAAGCAGCTTAAGAAATATGGTTTCGATACAGTAGACCAAGTTTACAACTGGAGAAACTACAAAGAACTTGGTGGTGGTGTGGTCTCTGACCTTGGTTCTCACCAAATCGATATCTTCAACTGGTTCCTTGGGGCTTACCCACATACGGTATATGCATCAGGTAATAATTCATACTTTGGCTTTGAACAGGCTGATACCATGGCTACCATTCTTGAGTATGACACTCCTAAAGGTCCAGCTATAGGTATTTATGAAAACATCTCTAACTCAAGAGCTATCGGTGTTTATGAAAGATTCATTGGAGATGAAGGCTCTATGAACATCTCTGAAAGCACTGAAAATAAAATATTCAGAGAAGCTAGCGTCCCTGAAGAGAAATGGCAAAAATTCGTAGACAAAGGCTACATCGCCAATCTTGCAGATATGCAGGAGTATAAGGAGAAAGAACTTGGAGATTCAGGTATCAAAGAAACTGCTCCGCAAATCAGCTATGACATTAAAGATATGAGTGGTATGGGTAAGGTGTACAACCTACAGGCCCACACGGCTCACCTTTACAACTTTGTTGAGTCAGTTCGAGAAGAAGAGAAGTTGAACTACGATGCCATTAAGTCTTATAAATCTGAGGTTTGTATTTACAAGATTCATGAGGCCATCAATGCTGGTGGTGGAAGAATCAAAATCGATCCAAAGGAATACGAGATTTAATTAGGTATTCAATACATAAAAAAGGCCGTCTTAGAAATTCTAAGACGGCCTTTTTGTTTGATAGAGAGTATTGGTCAGACAACTCTAATTCGTCTGACCAGTACTCTGCTTAATTTCCTCCACCGGTTTTCTCCAGTTTCAGACTCTCTCCTTCTTTGATTTTCTCTTCAGTCTGCTCATCTACCAAATCATAGCGAAGCGTTCTGCCTTTCAAGGTGGCAGGCAAGCCATAAGCCATCCATTCAGGCATTGGAGCATCCTTCAAATAGTGATCGAAGAACTGACCCATTCTAACTGAAAGATCCTTTCTATTTCTTCTTTGTCTCAGGTTGTGATCCTCATCATTGTAAACGACCATCCACGATGGTTTCTGAAGTCTTCTCAAAGACATATAAAACTCAATACCCTGGTACCATGGCACTGCGCCATCCGCATCGTTGTGCATAATAAATAGTGGCGTATTGATATCAGGCACGCTAAACAATGGAGAATTCTCTATATATAGATCGAAATTATCCCAAAGTGTTCCGCCAATTCTTGACTGAGTCTTTTCATATTGGAACATACGGCTCATTCCAGATCCCCAACGAACTCCACCGTAAGCAGAGGTCATGTTGGCAACAGGAGCACCTGCACCTGCTGCAGCGTACATATCCGTTTTGGTAACCATGTAGGCAACCTGATATCCACCCCAGCTCTGACCCTGAATAGCCATTTTCTTCTCGTTTACAAAGCCCATGGCCATCACCGCCTTAGTTGCAGGTACTACGTGATCCATAGCGCTCTTACCAGGGTGACCTAACTCGTACTTAATATCCGGCACCAAAACCAGGTAATCATTACTTACGAAGTAAGGAATATTCACTGTACTGGCACTTGGTGCAGGGCTTGGATGGCTATAGAATGAATCTGATCTTCTTTCGTAGAAATAAGCGATTAGCGGATATTTCTTGTTCGGATCGAAGTTTTCAGGCTTATATAGAATAGCCTGCATTACTTCACCATCGTAGTCCGATTTGAATTCGATTAATTCAGCAGTTCCCCAGTTGTATGGATCTTCCTGAGCATCTAAATCAGTTAGTTTTTTCAAACCATCCATATCAAGGTTATCCGCTTTGTAAACCTCTGGATATTCCTCATAAGTAGACATTCTCACTAAAACTCTATCAGCATCTTTGGCTTTACCACCTATGCTTACACTCATGTCTTTCATAAGGATCTCCTCAGGTTGTGAGGCATTTGTCATGTCAGCATATGCAAAACCAGAAGCTTTAGTCCACTCATTGAACACGCTTAGCAAGGCTTTACCTTCCGCTTGAAAGTATTCCTCTTCACGGTCCAATCTTTGGTATCTATACACTAACTTATTTGCTCTTCCCTGACCTGCAGTGATATTTACGGCTGCAGTTCTTCCCTCAGGGTCGAACTTCCAAATATCATATCTATCATAAAGGTATATGGCATCATCCTCCGGAGCCCAACCGGCACCTCCATAGCTACCAGCCAAAGAAGGGCTATCATGCAGCTCATCAGCAAAGCTCACATCCATACCGGCTGTAAGGTTGGTAACCTTACCATTGCTCACATTCATGGTGTAGTAATGTCCATCTTCCTGATTAAACCAAGAAAGGTACTTTGCTCCTGGCGATGGTGAAGCATAACCTACTACAGCCTCCATCAACAACTCAACCTCACCGGTATTAGCATCGACTTTATAGTAGTCTCTTGGTAGCTGAGTATTCCATGTATACTGGGTTCTAAATCGTTTATCATCACTAGCAATGAAGAAGTCTCTATCGTGACGAGTGTCAATTGATACTGACTCTAAATCAGAGCCCTCTAGCTGAACAAGCTTGTTCGACTGAAGGTCATAAAGCACCTCATATGTTCTGTTTTTTTCACGGCCAGCCTGCAGTTTCTGCATGGGCTGAATATATGGATCGTTGTACGACCAAACATCTACCTGAGGTCTTTCATCTTTTAGAATAGTAGTATCACTTTCATAAGCATACTCAACCGGATTGGGAGCTGTACCGAAATAAAGCCTCTTACCACTTTCTGAGAATCTCAGGTTACTGTTGTCACTCACTCTCCATCCTTCCGGAATACCAGCTGTCAATGAATCGGCTAAAACATTGGCTGCTCCGTTGCCGGCCCAATACATAATACTCCAGATTTTGTCATCAGCATCCTTTTCACTGCCAGTAGCAAAGAAGGCCATTTGGTTTCCACCATCACTAACAGACATTTTTTTATAATCGGTCATTCCAACGCTCAACTGAACAGGAATCCCCATTTCAGTATCCATGGCGAAAACACCAGAAGGATTCAAAGAGTCTACTTTATCGAACTCATAAAAGAGGTGGCTACCGGTCTTAGACATGGTGTATTCCATCACGCCTTGCATGCTTCTCATCTCACCGGTCGCCATATTATACAGCACTAGTTCAGTTCCCTTAGACTTCTCTCTTGGGTTCTCTGGTTCCGCAGGCTCTTCCGCCTTCACCTCAGTCTCTTCTTCTTTCTTTTTCTTCCTTTTCTTTTTGCCCTTAGCAGGCTCTTCTACCGGAGTTTCCTCTTTCTTTTCTGGCTTCTTTTTTACCTCTAACGGCTTCTCATATAACCAAGCCATCCACTCGTTTGACTCTTCCGGAAGCTGATAATTTTTTACTCTCGCAAATTTCTGAATATCTCCAGTACCTAAATTCAGCACAAAAAGTGAATCTTTAGGCATTTTGTTGGCTGCTGTTTTCTTAAGCTTAAGCTCTCTTTCTTCAGCGTAAGCAGGCTTAATCTCTCCTACTACAAAGGCGCTGTTGTTTGAAAAAGAGTAGCGCGAAACTCTGTCTATAGTAATAGACTGATCGTTGTTGAGATTTCTGATTTCCAATACAGCATCTCCTACTTGTGGTGCGAATCTCCATCCGGCCCAGTTACCATCATTACTGATGCTAGTTGACTGGATTCCTTTCCAATCATCATAAACATCGTGAGTAAGTGGCTTTTTCTGAGCCCAGGAAACGCTTACCATTAAGGCAAATAATAGCGTAAGCTTAATTTTTCCGGTTAACATGATCTTGCGGTTTAATATTGATACCCCACAAATATAATTGACTGGTCGTGTTGACAAAGACTTCTTATATTGATGGAATTCAATTTCAAACTATTCAAACTTCATGAAGCATAGAATTTTACTTACGCTAGCCATGCTATGTATTTTCAGCTTGGCCAAAGCGCAAAAAACCATAGAAGAAACCATCGCTGGTTCTGAAAAGAAAGATGGATACTTCACCTACTACTGGGATGTAAAAACCGGTAAGGTATGGTTGGAGATAGACAAATTTGACACTGAATTCCTATATGTGAATTCGCTAACTGCCGGCTTAGGCTCAAATGACATTGGTTTAGACCGTGGTCAGCTGGGCGGAACTCAGATTGTTGAGTTCAGAAGAGTTGGTCCAAAAATCCTTATGGTTCAACCTAACTACCGATACAGAGCCATTTCGGATAATATGGAAGAAGTGAAAGCGGTGAAAGAAGCTTTTGCTGAATCTGTACTCTGGGGTTTTACTGTTGCCGCAGAAACTGACGGCAAGGTATTGGTAGATCTTACTCCACTCTTATTATCCGATGCACACGGAGTGAGCCAATCACTGAGCAGATCGAGACAAGGAAACTACCGAGTAGATGCAGGACGTTCAGCCATTTACCCTCCAATGCTTAAAAACTTCCCTAAAAACTCTGAGTTCGAGGCTACCATCACATTTACTGGTAGCGGAGCAGGAGGTTTCTTGAGAAGTGTTACTCCTTCTTCAGATGCTTTCACTTTGCGCATGCACCACTCATTTATTGAGCTACCTGATGCAGGTTATGAGAAGAGAAAAGCTGACCCACGCTCTGGCTACGGAACCATAAGCTATCTGGATTATGCCACTCCTATTCAGTCAGATATTGAAAAAAGATATACCAGAAGACATCGTCTGGAGAAGAAAAATCCGGGAGCCAGAATGTCTGACCCAGTAGAGCCAATCCGTTATTATGTAGATAGAGGTGCTCCTGAGCCAATCAAATCAGCGCTTATTGAAGGTGCACGTTGGTGGAATCAGGCCTTTGAAGCTGCTGGTTACAGAAATGCTTTTATCGTAGAAGAAATGCCTGAAGGGGCCGATCCACTCGATATCCGTTACAATGTAATTCAGTGGGTTCACAGATCTACCAGAGGTTGGTCTTACGGTTCTTCAGTTTCTGACCCTAGAACCGGTGAAATCATTAAAGGCCACGTGAGTTTGGGTTCATTGAGAGTAAGGCAAGATTTCCTGATTGCTCAAGGGCTAATTACTCCTTATGAGAACGGCACTACCCCTGATCCGAAAATGCTTCAAATGGCTTTGGCACGTTTGAGACAACTTTCTGCTCACGAAGTGGGTCACACCATCGGTCTAATGCACAACTACATCTCCAGCACAAACGATCGCGCCTCTGTAATGGACTATCCTCACCCATTGATTGAATTCAACAATGGCCAGGTTTCTCTGGCTAATGCCTACGATGATGGCATTGGAGCTTGGGACAAAGAAGCCATTACCTGGGGGTATCAGGACTTCCCAGACAATGTGGATGAGGACAAAGCACTAGATGAGTTGATCGAAGGTCAGTACAAGAAGAATTTATACTTCATTACTGATTCTGATTCAAGACCGATCGGAAGTAGCCATCCTCAGTCTCACCTTTGGGACAATGGCAAAAGTGCTACCGAAGAACTGAACAGATTAATGGAGGTTAGAAAGCATGTATTGGATAACTTCTCAGAGAAAAACATCCCTGTTGGTGCACCAATGGCTACTTTGGAAGAGGTTTTGGTACCAATGTACATGCTGCATAGGTATCAATTAGAAGGCGCTGTAAAAGTGGTTGGCGGAACTTACTACAACTACAAGCTGCGCGGTGATAGTCAGCCGTTACCAAGAACAGTTCCAAGAGCTGAGCAGGAAGCTGCATTGAAGGCACTATTGAATACAGTTCAACCTGTAAACCTGGCCTTCCCGGATCATATCTTAAAACTTTTACCTCCACGCCCTCCTGGGTTTGGAAGATCTAGAGAAACTTTCAAAGTAAGAACCGGTTTGAATTTTGATGCTGTAGCCCCAGGAGAAACTGTTGCCGGAGCTGTAATGAGCTTCATCTTTAACGGACAAAGAGCTACTCGCTTGGTTCAACAAAAAGCTATGGATGAAAGCCAATTAGGCTTAACCGATGTGATCAATTTGATCATTGAAGAAACCTTCGGCAGAACTTATGGCAACCCTTATCACTTGCAGTTGAATTATGCTACTGAAAATCAAGTGGTTTATGCTCTAATGGATTTATACAAAAATACTGGAGCATCTGCTCAAGCGAGATCTGAGGCTCTACTAGGTTTAATAAAAATCAAAAATCGAATTAGCGGAAGCACCAGTGAAGGTCTAAGTTCTACTGCTGCTCATTACGCTTATCTTAATTTGATTATTGATCAGTTCAGAGATAATCCACAAGAATTGCAATTGCAAGATGCTCTTACTCCTCCAGATGGTTCTCCAATTGGAATGGATATAGAGCAATGGTGCTCGTTTACTGATAATTAATTACTGATGAATTTTGCTTTGCGTCTTCGCTTATCCATGTTTGGTATTCGAAGACGCAAAGTTTTTTTTAGTTGCTAACAATAAGCGCTGTTACTTTTACTTTAAATACACGTCTACCAGCTGAAAGCTAGCCCATGAACACGAGAAACATTATAGCCCTTGCCCTTATCATTATTTCACTGATTTGTCTTTACCCGGGCCTTACTCTACCCATTCTCAATATTCATATTGGTGCTCAGGTGCCTCTTTTAGGTGAATTCGAACTATACGACAGAACCCAGAGTGTGATTAGTGGAATCAAACTCCTTTATGAATTCGACAACAACCTGGTGGCCACACTTATTCTTTTATTCTCGGTCATTGTGCCGGTAATGAAGGCCATTCTACTCTGCTTAGTTTTAGCCTTTAAAAACTGGAAACTGAGAACCAGAGTCTATCAATTTGTAGCACTCATTGGTAAATGGTCTATGGCCGATGTGTTTGTTGTAGGTGTATTCCTAATGTATTTGGCTACCGCTTCTGAGGAAAATATCACCTCCAGTATATTGGAAGGCTTTTACTACTTTGCTTCATACTGTATTATTTCTGTAGCTGCTATTCAGGTAATGACTTTGAAAGACATTACCTCAAAACCAGGAGTGAAATCAGAAGATCCTATTCAGTAATAGCACCTTAGAAAACGGCTTTTCGCACTAAAGTCAAATTTGGCTTGTGCTCCTCAGTTTTTAGCCTGATCTTAAAACAAATCGTGTTTTATGGATCAAATACAAGATTTTCTTGCGGCTACCCCTTGGTGGGCATATGTTCTGTTTTTCCTATTCCTAGTCTTTCTTCGTGATATACTTCAGAAGAAGCATACCATTAGCCACAACTTTCCGATAGTTGGTCATCTCAGATACTTGCTTGAAAGAATTGGCCCGGAATTGCGCCAATACATTGTAGCCAACAACCGCGAAGAGCTTCCATTCAACAGAAGTCAGCGTTCATGGATTTATGCCAGTTCCAAAAAGCAGAATAATTACCAGGGCTTTGGAACCGATCAGGATCAAAGTGCTGCCGGATATGTATTTATCAATCCTGCCCTTTTCCCCTACCATGTAAAAGCTGACCATCCGAATACCAAAGAGAAAGACTTGGTGCCCTGCGCGAAAATAATGGGAGAATACAATCAGCGTAAAAGGCCTTTCCGACCTAGATCCATTGTGAACATATCGGCCATGAGCTTTGGCTCTTTATCTGCCAGAGCAATTGAGTCATTAAATAAGGGAGCGCATGCCGCTGGTGCTTATCATAATACTGGTGAAGGAGGGTATTCCCCGTATCACAAAACCGGAGCTGACACAGTACTTCAGATTGGTACAGCTTATTTTGGCGTAAGAGATGCTGATGGCAATTTCGACTTACAAAAGCTACTGGATATTACTCAAGCGTACCCTCAGGTACGAGCCATTGAAGTCAAACTCTCTCAGGGAGCCAAACCCGGGAAGGGAGGCGTACTCCCGGCTTCTAAAATCACTAAGGAAATAGCGAAAATCAGACATATTCCGCTAGGTAAAGATGTGGTTTCTCCTGCCAACCATACTGCTTTTTCTAATCCATCTGAGCTGCTGGATTTTATAGAAAAACTGGCTAGTAAAACGGGGCTTCCTGTAGGCTTCAAATCAGCTGTGGGTAAACTAGAACTCTGGGAAGAACTCACTGATCTGATGGTTGAGAAGAACATTGGCCCTGATTTTATCACCATAGATGGTGGCGAAGGTGGAACTGGTGCTGCCCCTCCTGCCTTTGCCAATCACGTGGCGCTGCCATTCGTTTTCGGTTTCGCTGCCGTTTACAAAATCTTCCAGAAAAAGGGTTTGACAGACAGGGTAGTGTTTATTGCTTCGGGTAAACTTGGCTTCCCTTCCAATGCCTTAATGGCTTTTGCAATGGGTGCCGACTTGATTAATGTAGCCAGAGAAGCTATGATGTCAGTTGGCTGCATTCAAGCACAATCATGCCACACCAACACCTGCCCTGCCGGAGTAGCCACCCAAAACAAGTGGTTGCAGCAAGGCTTGAATGTGAAAGACAAATCAGAAAGAGCAGGTCAATACCTGAAGACTTTGAGAAAAGAGATTCTGGAAATCACTCATGCCGCAGGCTACGAACACCCTTGCCAAATGACTATGGAAGATGTTGATGTAGGTATGGGCGATAACAACTACACTACCACATTGACTCAGGCATATAAATACAACAAAGAGCCTGTGCCTTTCAAAGACATGAAAACTCTCACTGAATGTCCTCACTTAGGAGGTATCAAGTCAAAATAAACCACTCCTAACCTCTTCTTTCAGGCGGGTTAGGAGTGGTCAGTCCACATCACATGGAACTAACCATGTAATTCAGGTTACTTAAAACCTCCTTTTTCCCTATCTTCCATTCAACCTTAAAACTATGAAGAAGATATTCCCCCTTCTGCTGGCTCTGCTATGCGCTTGCTCCTCTACCTCCGAAAAGTTCGACATTCTCATTACCAACGGCAGTATTTACGATGCTGAAAATCGCACCTTCTACGAAGGTGACATCGGGATTACAGGAGATAAAATCGATGAGATTGGCGACTTAAGGGGTGCTTCAGCGAAAAGGACTATCGATGCTTCTGGTCATATTGTGAGCCCGGGCTTTATAGATATGCACTCACATATTGAAGCCATTATGCGAATGCCTGATGCAGAGAATGTGGTAAAACAAGGTGTAACCACAGTACTGGCAGGGCCTGACGGAAGAGGCCCCTCACCCATGAAACCCTTCCTCGATTCGCTGGAAACTTTTGAATTAGGCATCAACACCGCCTGGCTCGTTGGCCATAACTCCATTAGAAGAAATGTAATGGGTACCGAAAATCGTGCTCCAACCGATGAGGAATTGGCTGAAATGGAAGCAGCAGTTCAAGAAGCAATGGATAATGGAGCTTACGGCATTTCAACAGGACTAAAGTATGTTCCCGGCTCCTTCTCAGAAATAGATGAGGTAATTGCTCTTTCGAAAGTGGCAGCTAAGACTGGGGGAATTTACACTTCACACTTACGTGAAGAAGGTCTGGGGCTTTTAGAAGGCGTTGGTGAAGCCATTCAGATTGGGCATGATGCTGATATTCCTATCATCTTGACCCACCATAAGGCCATTGGCCGACCTATGTGGGGGGCTAGTACAAAAACTCTGGCCATGGTAGATTCTGCCAGAGCTTTAGGAATTGATGTAATGATGGATCAGTACCCATATACTGCCAGCTCAACAGGGCTTTCAGTGCTTATACCTACTTGGGCAATGGCCGGGGGACAAGAAGAATTTAAGAAACGCGTAAATGACCCTGCTACCAGAAAGAAGATTCATGACGAGATTATGTTCAACATAGAATACGACCGTGGCGGAGCAGATTTAGATGTTGTACAATTTGCCAATGTAAGCTGGAAACCTGATTTGAATGGAAGAACACTGAAAGACTGGGCCATTGAAAAGGGGCTGGAGCCTAACTTTAAAAACGGGGCCGATCTGGTCATTGAAGGCCAACTCAATGGCGGAGCTTCCTGTATTTTCCACGCTATTGGAGAAGAAGATGTGAAACGCATTATGCAGCATCCTTTAGCAATGGTGGCTAGTGATGGTGGCTTGGCAAGGCCTGGAGTTGGACATCCGCACCCTAGAAGTTATGGAACCTTCCCACGAGTTTTAGGTCACTATGTAAGAGATGAACAAGTTATTCCACTGGAGTTGGCTTTAGCCAAAATGACTTCTCTTCCAGCTGAGAGATTAGGCCTGACGGACAGAGGCTATATTAAAGAAGACATGCAGGCAGACATCGCCATCTTCGATCCTGAGACTGTCAATGAAGGTGGAACTTTCGAAGACCCACATCATTATCCTGTGGGCATTCCTTTTGTTATAGTGAATGGAACGGTTACTGTAGATTCGGGAGAACTAACCGAAGGTCGAGCAGGTAGAGTACTAAGGAAAAAGTAGAGGTTTATTGCACCTTAACAATTTCGATAGTTTCGCTATCGATAGTCGTATACTTAAGCTTAACAATCAATTGATTGGTTTGTAGGTTTCGTATGTGTACCTCGTTTTTCGACCCTACATATACCCACTTGGCTTCCTGCATATAATGGGCATCAGCAGGATGTAACACCAGGTAGTTGACTATTCCATCATCGCGGAAATCATATACTTGTCGAAAATGGCTAGGCGAAAAGCTTTGGGCACTGCATCCTTTGTAGATGTTGTAACCCTCCTCGTAAGCGTTCGTCCAACACCCAATCAGATCGGGTTTTTGTTCCTCACAAGAGAAAGCAAGCACTCCAATTGAACTTAGAAGTATCACCATTCTACCAAGAGCAAATTTCAAATTCATTCCCATGTTTAACTAGACACTGAAGCTCTTCACAAGGTTGTAAACCTTTTACCTTCAATGCGATATATTAAATTATGAATTAACTTGAGAAGAGATACTTAAACAGACAGATGAAATTCAAACTCAGCCTTATCCTCCTCCTATGCCTGACCTTAGGTCTTTCGGCACAAAATCTTCAGGAACAAGCCGATGCTAAACTGCAGGCCTTTGTTGAAAAGACTCAGGTTCCTGGCCTCAGCATTTCTATTTCTCAAAAGGGCGATTTAGTCTTCTCAAAGGGCTATGGTTTTGCCGATGTAGAAAAGCAGATACCTGTAAACCCATCCAAAAGTATGTTCCGAATAGGCAGTGTTTCCAAAACCCTTACCGCAGCCGGTCTGGCTAAACTCTACGAAGAGGGCAAACTGGATCTGGATGAACCTATTCAGCGATATGTACCCAGTTGGCCAGATAAAGGCGAAACCATAACACTGCGAATGTTAGCCGGCCATTTGGCTGGAATCAGGCATTATAAAGGACTGGAGTTTCTCAGCAATGTTCACTATGAAGATGCTATTGACGGACTGGCTATTTTTATAAATGACCCCTACATCAACAAACCGGGCACCGAATATGCCTACAGTTCCTATGGCTGGAACCTTATTTCCGTGGCCATGGAAAACGCAGCAAAAGCAGACTTTCTCTCCTACATGCAATCTGAAGTATTTGA
>JABXIP010000097.1 GCA_013373005.1 Cytophagia bacterium
CATTCGCACAGCAATTTTCCCTAGCCTTTGCTGCTGTTGTCACCAATAAACCATTAGAATCAGCTCGTTGGAGACAACACCAACGAGGGCTTACATTATTTGTGCTCTTGGCCTTGACATTAGTTTCACAAAGCTTCGCCCAGCAATACCCATATCAAAACGCCAATCTTCCGGTAGAAGAGCGGGTAAAAGACTTGCTTTCCCGCATGAGTCTGGAAGAAAAAGTGCGCCAGATGGATATGTACAATGGTGCCGACCTTAAAGAAAACAATGCCCTGAAGCTATCTGCCGTTGAAGCCACCTTCAGCGATGGCCTGGGTGTAGGCTCTATTCACGACCTGTACCCAAGAAATGCCAAAGATATTAACGACCTGCAGAACTATGTGATTGAGCACAACCGCTGGGGTATTCCGGCTATTATTTTCTGTGAATTCCTGCATGGCTATACTGGAGAAGGCAGCACTGCCTTTCCTATGAATATCGGACTAGGAGCTACCTGGGATGCTGATTTAATGAAACGCATCGGACAGGTGATTGGCATGGAAGGCCGTGCCCATGGCGTGCATTTTGGTTTAGGTCCGAATTTAGATTTGGGACGTGAACCTCGCTGGGGACGTATTGCAGAGACTTTGGGAGAAGACACACACTTATCGACTACTTTGGGAACTGCCTTGGTGCAAGGGATTCAGGGAGATGATCTCTCTAAAAACACGGCCATGGTTGCTGAACCGAAGCACTTTGCAGTGCATGGTTCGCCAGAAGCAGGGGGCAACTCAGGGCCTATTCTCTATGGAGAAAGATCAGTAAGGACGGACTTTTTGCCGGTATTTAGAAAGGCTTTTCAGGAAGGTGGCGCCTTGGGAACTATGGCCGCCTATTCCGAAATCGATGGAGTACCAATGGCCTCCAACCAACATTTACTAACTGAGATTTTGAGAGACGAATGGGGCTTTAAAGGCATTGTGGTGTCCGATCTGGGTGCCATTCGCTTTTTGCAGACCAGCCACCGATCTACCTCATCGCCTAGAGAGTCTATCAAAGCAGCGATAACTGCTGGTGTTGATATGCAGTTCTACGATTTCCCGAACAAACAGTATCAGGAGACCATTATCGATTTGGTGAAATCTGGTGAAATGGATGAGTCTTATGTGGACAGAGCAGCATCAGGTGTATTGCGACTGAAGTTTATGCTCGGCCTATTCGAGAATCCATATACCACTCAGGCCTTGATTGACGACAGGCATCATTCTGAAGGCAACCAGCAGGTGGCTTTGGAAGCGGCCTTGAAGTCGATGGTTTTGTTGAAGAATGACAATAACCTGCTTCCGCTGGATAAAGCCACTAAGAAAGTGGCCGTATTAGGCCCATTGGCCAATGAATCGGTTTTGGGTGGATACTCTGTGAGAGGAGCCAAAGCCATCACCGTTTATGAAGGTATTAAAGAGTATTTGGGTAGCTCAGCGACTGTGGAATACGAAGAAGGCGTGCCGTTGATCTACAAGGGGCAGACGGTGCCTTCTGCCAATCTTTTGACGCCTGATAAATCTCAAAAAGGACTTAAAGCTACCTTCTTTAATAACCGCGATTTGGAAGGCGAACCTGTATTGACAAGAATAGATGAGGAAGTTGGCTTTCAGTGGGAAGCTTCTCCGGGAACTGGCGTTAATGCCGATCACTTCTCTATCCGCTGGGAAGGCTGGTTGGTGCCCGATACGGACTTTGAAGGTTGGATTGGCGTCAGCTCAGACGATGGTGTACGCCTGGAAGTAGACGGCCAAATGGTGATTGACAACTGGCGCAAGGGAGCGACCAATATTGAGACGGCTCCGATGAGTTTTAAGGCCGGTCAAGCCTACAAAATTGTGCTCGATATGTGGGAGGGAGGCTATGGCGCCAAGGCTTATCTGCTCTGGAATAAGGAAAAGCCGGACTATTCCAAGGCAGTGGAGCTGGCTAAATCATCTGATGTAGCCATTATAGTTTTGGGTGAAACGCCAGAATTGGTAGAAGAAAACAAAGATGTGACCAGCCTTGACCTTTATGGTTTGCAGGAAGACCTATTGAACCAAATTCTAGCTACCGGAACGCCTGTAGTAGCGGTAATCTACAATGGCCGACCATTAAGTATTAATGCCCTGCAGCAAAAAGTACCTGCTATTGTGGAAGCCTGGTTTCCGGGAGAAAAAGGTGGACTAGCCGTAGCCCAGACCTTGTTTGGTGACTACAATCCGGGTGGAAAGCTACCGGTGACTTTCCCAAGAAATGTGGGCCAGTTGCCGATGTATTACAGCGCCAAGCCTACCCGCAACCACCGCTATGTAGATGAGAAGATTACTCCACTGTATCCATTTGGCTATGGCTTGAGCTACACAACTTTTGAGTACAAAAACCTGAAAGTAGAAACCAAAGGAGATGCTCATGTTACCGTAACCGTAGAACTCACCAACACAGGAGACCGTGCAGGAGAAGAAGTAGCCCAACTCTATGTAACCGATGTTTACAGCTCTGTTACCACGTCTATTAAATCACTGAAGGCCTTTGAGAGAGTTTCTTTAAATCCGGGGCAATCCACCACTATCACTTTCCAACTCCAGCCTGAAGACCTTGCCCTTTGGAACCGTGAGATGAAAAGGGTAGTAGAAGCCGGTCAGTTTAGAGTACAGGTAGGCGGCAACTCAGCAGAGGGCTTAAGAGAGAGTTTTGAGGTGAAAGAGGATGTGAGGTTGGGGAACTAGTTTTAGCCCCCATCTCTTCTCTTCCCCCGAGGGGGAAGACGGTACAAAGTGTAACTAGGAGCACCATCATTTAATTCTAGCAGAATGTGCTGTCCCTCTCTATTCTTATGGATTAAGCAAGGTTTGGGATATAGATTTTTTCATATTTTCTATCATCTCTGATCAGGGCAAAGACTGTAGCAATGAGTTTTGCCCTGATTGCATTTATCACTGTCATTTTGTTCTTGCCC
>JABXIP010000071.1 GCA_013373005.1 Cytophagia bacterium
AAAGCCGCCACAAACAGTTCATTCTCCGGATGCTGTTTAAACTGTTCAAACTCTAACAGATAACCTTCCGGATCAATGGCCACAAAACCATCGTGAGGCCCACCATCTCTTGGCTTGTAGGTGTATTTGATTTCTATTCCTTTTTGTTGAACATACTCATACCATTCCGGCAGTTGATCAGTGAGTAATGCAATGGCAGTAGACTTTGGTAAATCTGCCGGGTATTCATCAGATACAGGATTGATTTGAATGAGTGCATCAACTCCAATCTGGAATCGGTTTTCACCAACTTTTGTAAGCCCAAGGGTTTCTGCATAAAAGCTCAATGCCCTTTCTACATTCTCATAATACAAATGGGTTATTTGTTCCTGAACATCTAAAGAGGAATAAGCCTTGAAATCTGAATTCGCCATCAATAGCTCATTGATTCCTTGCGGGCTGTATCCTAAAAGCCTGCCCATTCTCCTGCCCAACTCAATGGGTGTACCATTACTTGCTTCTACATCGGACTTCAGTAGATCGTATTGAAGCTTGCGTGCCTCATCCTTATAAATACCGAAAATGGTTTTGCCATCCGTGTAAGCTCCATCATATAATGCCGTGACAGGAAAATGATCTTCCCTGAAAATTTTAAGCCCCAAAGAATCTGCAATGCTGAAGAATTCCAATTCAAGCGCATCAGCCTCTTCCGGTTCAAAAATTGGGCTTAAAGCCAAAGGTTTAGCCGTATTGCTCACCATTTCGCAATAGACTTCAAAAGCAGTGAGAGTCTTTTGTTTGTCACTTCCACACGCAACAAAGAAGAAGGCGAGTAATATTGAGGCAATCTTTAAATCGATTTTCATCAGTAATCAAGGTTAAGGAATACCAAAAGTAAGCTTCTATTTGACTTTCAGAAAAAAAGGTCTGAATATGCTTGTTCAACCTTAAACTAGAATAGAAATGAGCAGAATTGACAGACGGAATTTTTTAAAGAAAACCTCGCTCACCGCTGCTGCGCTTGCCACTGCCACTGCTTTCGATAGCTGTGCTGAACAAGATCAGGAAAGACCCACAGGCTCGAAATACATGGGAGATTTTGCTGCTCCTAAATTAGACACCGTTCGAATTGCTTTGATTGGCGTTGGCGCCAGAGGAAGTGGACATGCTGCCGATTATGCCTCTTTGGAAGGCACAGAGATTGTAGCCATCAGTGACCTTTATGAGGACTGGGCTCAGCGTTCTGCCGATAGATGCAAAGAAATTGGTGAAGGTTCAAGACACCAGAACATCAAGCTTTACCATGGTGATGAAAATCTTTGGAAGCAGATGCTTACTGAAGTGAAGCCTGATGCCGTGATCATCGCCACCAATTGGAAAAACCATGCACCAATGTGTATTGAAGCGATGAAACAAGGGGCTCATGCATTTTGCGAAGTTCCTATTGCCACCACAATTGAGGAAATGTGGGCGATTGTTGATGCTTCGGAAGCTACAGGTAAACACTGTATGATGATGGAGAATGTGAATTATGGCCGAGATGAACTCATGTTCCTGAATATGGTTCGTCAAGGGGTAATTGGAGCTCTTCTGCACGGAGAGGCTTCTTACATCCATGAGCTTCGTTTCCAGATGGAAGAGCAAGAGCGTGGCACCGGTTCATGGAGAACTTATCACTATGCCAACAGAAACGGCAACCTCTACCCTACTCACGGTTTAGGTCCGGTAGCCCAGTACATGAACCTTGGCAGAACTGACGACACATTCGGAACCTTGGTTTCTTATTCCAGCCCGGCTATGGGTAGAGCCAAATATGGCAAGGAACACTATGCTGCTGACCATAAATGGAACCAATTAGACTACAAAGGTGGAGACATCAATACCTCCATCATCAAAACCCAAATGGGCAGAACGGTAATGGTGCAATGGGATGAAACCAGCCCAAGACCCTATTCTCGTTTGAACTTGATTCAAGGAACAACAGGTTGCCTAGCAGGCTTCCCTACCAGAGTTGCACTAGAAGGAGGAGTTGAAGGCTTTACTGATAGCCATCACTCTTGGGCGCAAGGAAAAGAAGCACTCGCAGCCCTGTATGAAAAGTACGATCACCCGCTATACAAAAAGCTGAATGAGAGCACCAAAAACTCCGGCCATGGAGGAATGGACGGCATTATGCGCTACCGTATTGTAGAGTGTTTGAGGAATGGACTTCCTCTAGATCAGAACCTCTATGAAGGATGTTTCTGGTCTGCTGTGGGACCAATGAGTGAGAAATCTGTAGCTGAAGGTGGTATGCCTCAGACCTTCCCAGACTTCACCCGTGGTGGCTGGAAAGAGACTAAGGCTTTGAATATTGTTAGTTAATTAGAACCATGTTCACCGATGATCTGACCCCAATCCTGAAAATTGCAAAAGAGGTTTCTTTTTCAGGAGAGGGCATTTCATTGGTAGAGGCGTTAAAGCGATCGAATTATTCAGAAGTTAGAAGAACCTTAACTGAGGAGCAGTTAATAACAGCTTTAAAAGCAACCCCTCATCTTGTTCAAGAATGGACAATGTATTCGGATAATAAAAGAACATCTGGTGGATATTACCTTTCCAATCTGGTAATTGGAAGTCTTCATTCAGAAGCAGACAAATACACCTTCGAGAATAATGAAGAAGCGGTAGCCAAGTTCATCATACTGGAACTAGATTATTGGTCAAACCAGCCCAAAGATTGGTTTGAAAAGATGGAAGAAAGGTTTAAGTTTTTCAAATAACAAAGGCCGATCCTTCGGCTTCGCTCAGCATGGAAAGAATAGAATTACTCCTAACTTTCAGGGTTTGACTTAGAGTCAAGCCCTGAATAACATTTATATGCGCGCATCATTACTAGTTCGCACTTGCAGTGCGGACATATATTATTTTGGACTTTAAGTCCATATTAAGAAAGCACTCACAGCATGTGAGCGCTAGTTATATATTGTTAGTTAATAATTACTAAAGGTTTGACTTAAAGTCAAGCCCTGAATTTACTCCCAACGAAACAATGAAACACATAATACTACTTACTCTTACTGTTTTCTTATTCAGCTGTTCATCAGAACTAAAGGAAGAGTTAGCTAAAAAGAATAAGGAAATTGAAAAACTCCAAGTAGAGCTAGAATCAAAGAATTCTCAAATTTCAATGCTTCAAAAGTCCAAAGAAGATCGAAATGAAGCCAAAGCTGACACCCCTAATAAGAAATCCGAATTACTTCTCGATCTCTTGCTGGATGAAAGGTTTAGAGATTCTGAAGTAGAGATAAAAGAAATTGATAGCATTAGTATCATACCACTAGTAGCCTATAGAATGACTATTCGGAATAAAAACGACACAAATGCTGGTTATCAAGGTTATCAGGGAAGTGGTATACTCATCACTAACCCTCAGCTTCAGTTTAACAAGGTAGTTTGGTCCAACATGGACCTAATGAGTGATTTTCCTCCTCATACTTTCTACTTTATTGACTTTAACGGTGACGGAGAAAAAGACTTAATCTGCTTCAGTGGATTTGAAGATGTGTTCACTACTGAATTATTCCTAAACCAATCAAAAACTGAAAATAAAAAAGTCTTTAAGCCAGTTTTCTTTAGCGATAATTCTTACAGCTCAATTTTCGACTTTGACAAGGATGGCATTCCTGAAATACTGAATGTTTTAGACGAGCTAGAATGGTCACCAACACCTGGATATACCATTCCAAAAAGTACCGAAGCACTAATACAGGAAGAGTATGACAATATTATTGGTGGATATGATGAGTATACTTTTCGATATGGTATGCCAGATGTATATAAGGAATTCGCTATTGACTTAATGGCAAAAGTTGAAATACTAAGGCTTTCTGGTGATTCGATGATTAACGTTTCTTCGGAGTTCCCAAACCACTTTGATTTTAGGCTTAAGGCATTAAATTCATTAGAAATTGACTCAGAAGACGTTAAACCATGGATTGAAAAACTAAAAGAAACTGCTACCAAGTACAGCCAAAAGTGAATATTATTAATTAATAATCCACTCAGGGTTTGAATTGAAGTCAAGCTCTGAATTACATCTATACTCAACCTATTTTCTAGTTCGCACTTGCAGTGCGGACATATTTTTTTTCGGACTTTAAGTACATATGAAGAAGGCACTCACAGCATGTGAGCGCTAGTTGCATGACCATCTCATCATCGTTTGTAACGAGGATGTCAGAGAAGTCGATTTGTAATCGATAGGCTTCGGATCTAACCAGAATCGGATTGCTTTACACAATTTTTGCTGCCGCCCGCCAACAAGCTGGTCCCTTCCTTTTCTTTTGGAGAATTAAAAAAAAGTAAAATCCTTTTCTAGTTCGCACTTGCAGTGCGGACATATATTATTTTGGACTTTAAGTCCATATTAAGAAAGCACTCACAGCATGTGAGCGCTAGTTGAGTGACCATCGATATACACTGTAACCATGAAAGACTTCGCTCTCTCGATGGTTTTGATGTTGGTCGCTTTTTCTATTATTACTTTTCTTTTGGAGAATCAAAAGAAAAGTAAATCGGCAAAATCAGATTCGTTAGGTATGTGCACATAACAAGCGGATTGCTACGTCATAAAAGCTTGTTCCACAACTTTTATTTCTCGCAATGACGGTACTGATAGATTTATCCTACTATTCACCCCAAAGCCTTCATTACCTCCTCACGGTAACTCTGGCCAATTGAAACCAATTGGTTAGCAATCTTGATCTGATTGCCTTCAATATATTCTACTTTGGTTTTGTTGATAATGTATGATTTATGTGTTCTAAGGAATATTTGCTCTGGCAATTCAGCTAACAGGTTCTTCATAGTGGTGGTAACAATAAGCACTTTATCCTTCAAATGCACCTTTACATAATCACCCAATGCCTCGCAGAAAAGGATATCTTCAAAAGGCGTTCGGTACATCTTCTTATCTGCCTTGAGCATGATGTAATCCTGAACAAGAGTCGAAGAACCCTGCTGCCCTAACTTCAATTTCACTTTTTGAATAGCCTTGATAAATCGCTCAAACGCGATTGGCTTCATTAGATAGTCTACGGCATTCAGTTCAAAGCCATCCACTGCAAACTCAGAATAGGCAGTAGTAAAAATAACCTCAGGCTTATTCTCCAGTGACCTGTAGAAATTAACCCCCGAAAGCTTGGGCATATTGATGTCCAGAAATAGTAGATCTACTCCATGCTTCTCCAGAAAGCTCATGGCTTCCAGAGCATCTTTGCACTCGCCTGCCAGTTCCAGATCGGGATGGTCTGCAACAAAGCCCTTGAGCACCTGACGGCTTAATGGTTCATCATCTACAATTAGGCATCGAATCATTTCAGCTTTAGTTTAACTTCAAAAATTTCTTCTGTCTCCATTATATCAAACTCGTAAGACTTTGGGTAAATCAGTTCCAACCTACGCCTCACATTTTCCAGCCCAATACCTCCATACTTACCTTGTTCCATATCATCTACCTCACCTTTATTATTGACAATATTGAACTCAATTCCATTTTCAATATTGAGGCTCATTCTAACAAAGGCAGAATCAGAAACACCCTTTACTCCATGCTTGAAGGCATTTTCAATCAAAGGAAAGAACAATAAGGGAGCAACTTTTTTTCCCTCTAGATCACCCTTTATATCAAAAGTAATTTGAGTTGAGTCATCGGCACGGAGCTTCTGCAACTCTATAAAGTTTTCGATCATCTCTACCTCTTTGCCTAGATCGACCTTCTCTTCCGATACTTCATAAAGCATATAGCGAAGCAGATTAGAGAGCTCCAGCACGGTCTCCGAAGTCTGTGCACTTTTCGCCAAAGCCAAAGAATAAATGCTGTTGAGACTATTGAATAAAAAGTGTGGGTTCACCTGAGTTTTGAGAGAATTCAGCTCAATAGAAAGCTTCTCCTTTTCTACCTGCTGCAGCTTATACCAGGATTTTGAAAGGGTGAGCAGTGTACTTAACACCAAATAAATTCCGAAGATGGTAATAAGCACTTCCCAGTCGGTGAAAGACACCATATAGTATTCTGTTGGGAGTGCAGGAAGAAGCAATTCGAATGTCAGCTCATGTACACCATAAGTAGCAAGTAGGAGCAGCGCTGCGGCCGGAATATAAAAGTAGTATTTGCCCTTTTTCAGAAATCTCGGAACCAAAACCAACAGATTCACATAGACTAAAAACAGCAAAGGAATATGGAAGAGAAATGAATAGAAAAAGTCTATGAACTTTAAGAAGTTGGAAATGGCAAAGTAGTTGCCGATGGCATAAATGGACAACACCCAGAAAGCCGGGTGCTGTATCCATTTTGAGTTGATGACCTTTTGAAGCTTTTTCATTGAACTGATTTAGAGTAAGTCTCTACTTCTTCAAAGACTGATTCGTCATCAGAATACTTATCTAGAAACTTCCTCATTTCACTAGTCTGAGCAGTTAGCAGTATCGAACCGTCAACATTTTCATGTCTCAGTCTCACCAGATTGCTTTCAAACAACTTGTTCATTTTCTCATAATCGAATTGAATCAACCTGAGTTTATTCTCGCTTATCTCTATTTTCATAAAAGTGTGAACCGGAAACCAAACCCTGCTACCATAATTCTTTTCAGACTGATCTCCTTCCGCAGCAGATAAGTCCAGGAATAAATCTTCACCAATTTTAGTAACAGTGGCCACATATCCCTGCCTGCTAGACCCATTGACAACAGACATGAAATACTGCTCTTTCTTACGTTCAAATCCAAAGGCCATTTCATTCGAGATCCTATGAGTAGCCAATCCATTCATAGCTTTACCAAACTTTCTCATGGCCTCTCCCATTTTTTCGGCAAAGCCTTCTTGTAATTCCTCTAGCTGAGCAGAATAATACTCTTTGATCTTTTCTCTATCTCTGATGGTATCACCATTTTCAATGATGTACTCATCGTCAGAGAAATCAATTGAGAAACTTGTAGTCACTTTTGGATCTGACGGTTCTTCACTTTTAATCTCCACTTTATCTTCCAGACGGAAATCTGATTCAATTTCAACCCCTCCATCGAAAGTGATGTATGAATCAGGATCATTACCCATTATCCATTTTCCCTCCAATTCAGGGAGATAAACAATTGTATCGTCAGTGAAAATAGGAAACAACGAATACACACATGAGCTCATCAGGAAGACCAATGCACTGAAGGCTACAAATACTTTTAACTTTTTCATGATTTTGAGTTTTTGACTTTTCATGCTTCAAATGTGGCCCAAGCCGAAGACCTACTCAAATTTTATCGGTGAACGCGATGATTTTCGGGATGAACGTGGCCAAGGCCGGTATTGAGTATAGAGTACCGAGTATTGAGACATGGCTGAGCTTCATTATTCATTCTTAATTATCCATTATTCATTCAGAATAACCGAGGTTGCTTCTGCCAGATCGTGAACCTTAAAATCAGCATACTCGGAGGCTTCCTTATCCGTCAAATGAACGGTACCTATTCCCAGCTTCTTGGCCGGAATCAAATCGCGTTCCTTGTCTCCTATCATCCAGCTTTTGCCAGCATCAATCTTATATTTGGCTATGGCCTTCTCGAACATCAGCGAATCAGACTTTCTCATTAAACTCCTGCTCACCGACTCATGCCCCGGTGCGAAATACAGGTCGTCCAAGATTCCTCCAACAGCCTGCTGAATTCTCTCATGACATTCCAATACGAAATCTTCAGTATAATCACCTTTGGCAATTCCACTTTGGTTCGTCATCACTATCAGTAAAAATCCAGCCTGCTTCAAATGCTTTAATGGTTCGGTAATTCCTTCCTTTACCTTGAACTCCTCAGCCTTGGTTACCTGATAGCCTAATTCCTCGTTCAGTACCCCATCTCTATCCAGGAATATACATTTATTGACCTTCGTCATTCTTAACATCTTTTATGGAAAACAGCCTTAACTCTTGTAGATATAGGCCGTTTGTTTTTATATTGAATCAATGAGCTAAAATAAGGAAAGATAATTTCCATCCCTGAATCGCTCGTTGTTGTAATTCATTTAGTTTTGCGACTTCCTATGAGTGATAGTATCGTAATAATTCCCACTTATAATGAAAAGGAGAACATCGCCCTGATGATCGATAAGGTGATGGGTCTTAAAAAGGATTTCCACCTCCTCATTATTGATGATAATTCCCCAGATGGCACGGCCAAAATCGTAAAAGAAAAACTGGCTGAATACCCTGAGCGACTTCATCTGGAAGAAAGAACAGGAAAGCTCGGACTAGGAACTGCCTACATTCACGGTTTCCGCTGGGCACTGAAGAGAAAATACGAGTACATTTTTGAGATGGATTGCGATTTCTCACACAACCCAATCGACCTGATTAGACTGTACAAAGCTTGCGCGCAGGTGGGAAATGACATGGCTGTAGGCTCACGATATGTTACCGGAGTAAATGTGGTAAACTGGCCTATGAGCCGTGTAATGCTTAGCTATTTCGCCAGCCATTATGTACGCCTTATTACCGGAATGCCAATCAACGATACCACCGCAGGCTTTAAATGCTATCATCGTTCAGTACTGGAAACCATTGAGCTAGACAAAGTGCGCTTTATGGGTTATGCATTTCAGATAGAAATGAAATTCCTTACCTGGAAATATGGCTTCAATATTACTGAAGTGCCCATCATTTTTACCGACAGAACACGAGGTGAATCCAAAATGAGCGGTGGAATTATCAAAGAAGCTGTATTAGGTGTCATGCAAATTAAGCTGAATAGCCTGTTCAGGAACTTCAGAAAAGAAATGGACCTGGAACCTCGTTTAGTCGAAGCGAATAGCCTTGACGGGACTAACGCGTGAGATAATTGCGGTAGGCAGCACGAGGGTAACGCCCACCAAAATCAAAGTCATAAGATTCAGTCCTGCAAACTTGAACCAGTTCCAGTCAATAGGCACATGATCCATGTAGTAGGTT
>JABXIP010000425.1 GCA_013373005.1 Cytophagia bacterium
ACCATAGCCAAAGGCATTCCATGCATATTGCCCGAAGGAGTAGTATATGGAGAATGAAAATCGGCATGAGCATCTATCCAAATGACGCCAAGTCTCCGATTTGGATGGGCCTTTTTAATTCCACAGATGGTACCTGCTGCCGTAGAATGATCACCAGCCAAAACTATGGGAAAAAGTCCTTGCTCACGAAGGCCACTAATGGTGTCGCAAACACGATCAACCATGGTATAAACGCCTTCTGCATATTTGGCAAACTCATATTGTGGATCACCAAAAAGCAATCTGTTCTCATCTTGAATGCTAACAGGCTCGAATCGCATGAAAAAATTCGAATGACGCTTGATACTGGCGATTTTCATCGCATCAATACCCATACTAGCCCCTCTGGTGCCCGCTGCAATTTCTGAGCGAACCTCCACAAGCCTAATTTTCCTCATAGTTCAAAAACTTATTTACCAGCCTAACAAATAGGCGAAAATCAATGGAGCTACAATCGTAGCATCCGACTCGACAATGAACTTAGGTGTATCAATATCGAGTTTTCCCCAGGTGATCTTCTCATTCGGCACTGCTCCAGAATACGATCCGTAGCTAGTAGTTGAATCCGAAATCTGGCAGAAGTAGCTCCAGAAAGGAATGTCGTGCATTTCCAAATCCTGGTACATCATAGGTACCACGCAAATTGGGAAGTCTCCGGCAATTCCTCCACCAATCTGGAAGAAACCAACTCCTTTTCCGGATGAATTGGCCTTATACCAATCGGCCAACCAAACCATATATTCAATTCCCGACTTCATAGTAGAAGCCTTCAATTCTCCTTTAATACAATATGATGCGAAGATGTTACCCATAGTAGAGTCTTCCCAACCTGGTACCACAATCGGAAGGTTTTTCTCAGCAGCCGCAAGCATCCAGCTATTGGCAGGATCAATTTCATAGTATTGTTCCAAGTCGCCAGAAAGCAGCATTTTGTACATGTATTCATGAGGAAAATAGCGCTCTCCCGCATCTTCAGCCTTCTTCCACTGAAAATGAATATGCTGTTGAAGTCTTCTGAACGCCTCTTCTTCAGGAATACAGGTATCAGTTACTCTGTTAAGGCCTTTCTCCAGTAGATCCCATTCTTCTTGTGGTGTTAAATCTCTATAGTTGGGTACTCTTTTATAATGTGAGTGAGCCACCAAGTTCATCACATCCTCTTCGAGGTTTGCCCCTGTACACGAAATAATATCGATTTTATCCTGACGGATCATTTCTGCCAAGCTCAATCCGAGTTCAGCTGTACTCATGGCACCCGCCAGAGTAACCATCATTTTACCTCCTTCTTGCAGATGTAATTGGTATCCTTTTGCGGCATCTACCATTGCTGCTGCATTGAAGTGACGATAGTGCTTTTCAATAAATGAGGTTATAGGTTTATTCGACATAGGGATCATTTTATAGGTTATTTGCAAAAATGCTAATTTATCGTCATTTCGTTGAACATTCACATCGCTATTTCGCCTTCGACAAATTCTTGCTTCATTTTTAATTTATACCATGTAGCATTTCGTAATTTGTTACAATCTTTGCGATCTATCATTAGCCACAATATTATCAATGAAGAGCTACTACGACCTAATTGACCAGACTTTTGAGTTTCCAACCAAAGAATTCAAGGTAAATGGCAAATATCTCGAGTTTCATGACATCCCTCTCATAGACATTATTAAGGAACATGGCACTCCTTTGAGATTGACCTACTTGCCTAAAATATCTCAGAATATACAAAATGCTAAAAGCTGGTTTGAGAAGGCCATGAAAAAGCATAAGTATGAGGGATCTTATACCTACTGCTATTGTACCAAGTCTAACCACTTCAGTTTTGTACTGGATGAGGTGATTGACAATGGCTGTCAGATTGAGACATCTTCTGCCTTTGATATTCCTATTATCAGAAGCCTTCATCAAAAGGGAAAGATCAATAAAGACATCTTGGTGATCTGTAATGGTTTCAAAAGACCATTGTACACTCAATATATTGGCGAGCTGATTAATGATGGCTTCAAGAATTGCATTCCAATCCTCGACAACATGAACGAGTTGGAGTACTATAAAGAGAATGTCAAAAGCGACTTTAAGGTTGGTATTAGAGTAGCCGCAGACGAGGAGCCCAATTTTGAGTTCTATACCTCACGTCTAGGCATTCGCTATGGCGATATTAAAGATTACTACAAAGACCATATTGAAGGCAGCAAGGCTACATTGAAAATGCTGCACTTCTTCATCAACACCGGCATTAAAGACTCTGCCTACTACTGGAGTGAACTAAGCCGCTTTATCTATAAGTATTGCGAGCTGAAAAAAGTATGCCCTACGCTTGACACTGTAGATATCGGTGGTGGTTTCCCAATCAAAACCTCCCTCACCTTTGAATACGACTACGAATACATGGTGGGTCAGATTGTAGAAAACATTCAGTGGATTTGTAACAAGAGCAATGTACCTGTACCGAATATCATCACTGAATTCGGAAGTTTCAC
>JABXIP010000472.1 GCA_013373005.1 Cytophagia bacterium
TCAGAATATGGGGCTTGAATCGGTACTGACCTATCGTGCCTTTCAGCATACCATTACCAAAACCAAGGTAAGAGATATTGAGCTTTCATGGGTAGGTGATTTCAACGAAAAAATGCTGGCCATTCACAAAGGCTTAGGTGCCGAACCATCCAAGAAGCATATAACCTATAGGCTAGAACTCTAACTTTAAGGATTTTCTACTTTTGGGTATGACATAATTATATAAAACTATATACTTAGTTAATTATGCATACTAGACTTCTAATCACTTCCCTACTAATATTCAGTTTATTTCATGCCTGCTCTAGCTCAGACCCAAAGGAGAAAGATTCTTCTTTCCATACCTACTCTGTTAATCTATCTGGTACCGAAAAGCACTTTTTTGAGCAAATTGAGAGTCTCAGCCTAACAGTATTAGAAGAAACAGACAGTTCCCTTTTTGGGACTATCTCAAATATTGAACTACATGGAAGTTCTCTCTACGTGGTTGAAGGCAAACAAAGAAGACTCTTTCAATTTTCAAATCAAGGCAAGTTCTTGGCGCTACTCAATTCTGTAGGTGAGGGACCAAATGAATATCTAAGAATAACTGATTTATCTATAAAAGAAGGGAAGATAACAATACTTGACCAACCCAGGCAAAGGGTAAGTTTTTGGACTCAAAACCTTCAATTCATTGATTCAGAGAAACTAGGGTTTTCAGCAAATAACTTTCAAGTCCTAAATGATGGTACTTATCTATTCGACAACTCTTATATTTTACCTAACGACACAACATTCTCCAGTCTAATTGTAACTAACCATGACTTTAGCATTCAAAGAGGTTTAATCCCATTCAGTCATGAGCGACAGTTAGGTTTCGCGAATAACTCAATACAGCAGTTGGATGAAGGCTATTATTATCGACCTATTTATAATGACACTGTTTACTTTATCAGCCAACAAACATCTACACAGCCATTATTTAAATTGGATTTCGGTGAATTCTGGAGACTTAGTAATGAATTTAAAACAGATAACGAGCTATTTCAGGCTTATAGAGAGGAAGGTGTTTTGAAGAAGGATATGGTATTCTGGCTTTATACGTGGGTCAATAAAGACAGGGTATTTCTCAGAACTATTCTTTTCCCAAGTTATACAACCATAGGGACTTTGATAGACAGAGAGACCGGTAAATCGATCAATCTGGATTTGTCCGTTGGTGGTGACCCAAGGGCAGCATTAAGACTTCTTGAGTTCAACCTAGAAGGAAAGAATTATATGGAACTACTACCCAGTCAACTTGAAGAACTATTAGAATATATTCCAGAAGAAGAAATAAGGATAGTTGGAGGAAAAACTTTGAAAGATGCTTTAAACAATGAAAACCCAGGCCTATTATCCTTTACCTTTAAGGGCTTCGACTAGTTGAATTGCCATTTTCAGGCTTTCCATGTCCCTAGCGGGACGAAAATACCTGAACTAAGACTCTCGAGAAGGCAAACTAAACAACCATTTATTAAGCCTTACACCGAAGATTTCAAGTAGAATAAATACAGCCAGAATACTATATTCAATCATCACGACATCTACCCTATCTTGATACTCTCCTCCCGAGTAATTGATATAGGTAAGGAAAATGAGGTAAGACCAGAGAAACGGAAAACGCACATTTGAGAATACACTAATCGCCAATAAAGGAATGGCATACCAAGGGTGAACAGTAGTAGCAAATAGTAAATACAGCAACCAAACCGAAACCATTTGCCTTGGCCAATCTGTTTTCTTTCTGCTCACCAAAGAATAGATCATAATAGTGCCGAAAGTGGCATACATCATCCATTTTCCTGATTGAGCAATGATATTATGTCCGGCAGTTTCAAAACCATACCAGCGAGCTAGGTAGTAAATGCTACCGTTGAACTCAAACTTCTGGAAGTAGAGTGTCATGCTATCCCAAATGGCCCAGACATGTGCTGTGTTAATGAGGGGCAGGAAGCTTACTGCCACTGTAGCCAAGACGATAAGCCCATAGATGGCCGTCTTCTTCAGCCCAATCTTCTTCAAAAGCAATGGCAGCACGATTAGTGGAATGAACTTCGTAGCCACCGAAAGGCCAAAAAACAGAGCCGACTGATGCAGTTTGTTCTGCTCGTAGTACCACAGAGCTTGTAAAAGGAAGAAAATAACAATGGCCTCGAAATGCAGGTTTCCGGTTAGCTCAAGGATTACCAGTGGGTTGAGTGCATAAATAAGTCCGTATTTCTGAGGCAAGCCGTAACGAGCCAGCAGTCTTTGGATAAGCCGAATATTACCCAGCTCGAAAATCAAGAGCACAATTCGTATCACCACTGTTGACCAGACAATAGAATTGGGTGAGAATAGTGCCCCCAAAAAGAAAATTACTTGGTTAAGAGGTGGATAAATGCTGAAGTATTCCTGTGAATTGAGCTTGGAAAAAAGCGCCTGATCTATTCCTTCAATATTCTTATCAAGGAAATAGGCCGGCAAATGTTTGTAGGGATCCTCGAGCGATGTAAGCAAGCGCCCATCCCATACGAAGCGGAAAATATCATCGGAAAGTTTGGGCACTGAAGCGATCAACAATACCCGAAGCAACATGCCCCAATAGTAGGCCAGCTCCTCTTCTCCGGTTTCTAGTTTTCTGAAAATGACAATGATGGAAACAAAGAATAAGCTGTAAGCAGTAATCAGCTCAATAGTCGATTCTCTCGGAACAAAATACCCGATGTAAATAGTAAGTGCTGCACTGAGGATGAAGGCCGTGTTGAGCCAATAGTTTTGCTTAGGCATGACGAGTGTGTTGTACCGAATAGTAGAACACAAGCAAGAAACCTAAACTCAGCAAGATATGAAAGGGCAACAAGGCAAAATCGTGGAAGTAGAATGCCAGCCCTAAACCGGCAAAGAAGTAAAGACTCAAAAACCCTTCAACCAAGGTTAGAGGATTGATTCTCTTGCTGAAATACTTATTACCTCTCCAGGTATCCTTCTTAGAAGTAATATTGAATTTAGGCGTACGGATAAAGGCACTTTTCTTTCCGATCAACCCTTCAAAAACGGCTAAGGCGTTGTGAACAGAAAGCCCCAAAAACACAGAAAGTAGCATAAACATCTGTGGAACAAATTCCTTCAAATTTTGCCAGAGACTGAGTTTTTCATCTTTAAAGCCATTCCAATAGAACACCACCAGAAATACATAGCCCAACAGGAAAATCATGGAGATATTAATCAGCATCTCCCAGCTTGTAGAGTTATTGCGAATGAATAATACCGGCACACTCAATAGCGCTGTAATCACAATACAGATGAAGACCGCTGAATTCAGCAAATGGAAAGTAGCATGGAACTTCGTGCCAAAAGAAAGTGGGGCTTTCAAGACTTTTGGCAACAGCTTACGGCTGGTTTCTGCTGCTCCTTTCGTCCAGCGATATTGCTGTGATTTGATGGCCCCCATGGCAGCTGGCAGCTCAGCAGGCGCTACAATTTCGGGAGTGTAGAAAATCTTCCAACCGTTTAATTGTGCTCTGTAGCTCAGGTCTAAATCTTCTGTTAAAGTATCCGCTTTCCAACCTCCGGCATCTTCAATACAAGTCTTTCTCCAAACACCTGCCGTACCATTGAAATTGAGGAAATGCCCTCCCTGAAATCTTCCGTTTTGCTCTACTCTAAAGTGCGTATTCAAGCCGAAGGCCTGAAGTTTGGTGAGCATCGAATATTTCTCATTGATATGCCCCCAGCGGGTTTGCACCACACCAATCTTCTCATCCGATGCAAAGTGAGGCACACTGCCTTTTAGGAAATCAGGTTGGGGCACAAAATCAGCATCGAAAATGGCCAGGTATTCACCCTTGGCAATGCTAGTTCCGTATTGAAGCGCACCGGCTTTGAAGCCCTTTCGGTCTTCCCTCCTAATGTGTTGAATATCGATTCCCTTTTCTTGCCACACTTTAACCTTAGCGGCAATCAGGTCAACAGTTTCGTCATTGGAATCATCCAGCACCTGAACTTCCAGCTTGTCTTTTGGCCAGTCAAGAGCGGCTACCGAATCAATCAGTCGCTCCACCACATAGAGTTCATTATAAATAGGTAGTTGAACTGTGACTATAGGGTGTTGATATTCGGAACTTACTTCAGCAGGTTTTTTGATCAACCCTTTTCTAGATGCTTTTCTGTAGTGGTATACCAGACTCAACTGAGAAATACTGTACATAAAAATGAACAGCAAAGCTCCCGTGTAAAAAGTGAGTACAAGTAGTTCCAGCCAGTACATTACAGATACTTAAAGATGGTATATAAAATTTTATATCCGGCCATTACAGTGCCCTTTACTGTTCCAGACACTTTGCTAACACCAATTCTTCGTCTATAGTTTACGGCCACTTCAGTACATTTCAGTTTGTGCTTGGCTGCCTTCAATTGCATCTCAACTGTCCAGCCATAGTCGCGATCCACCATTCCGATTTCTATTAGCTTATCGAAGCTTATGGCTCTAAAAGGACCCAAATCGGTAAACCTAACACCATAGAACCATCTCAGTAAAGTAGTGGCCAGCCAATTGCCAAATAATTGGGGGATAGTCATTGAGCCTGACTCTCGCTTGCCTAAGGCTCGTGAACCGATAACCATGTCGAAGTTATCCTGAATAATAGGCTTCACCAATTGAGGCAGGTGTTCGGGATAATCGGAGTAATCACCATCCAGAAAAACCAGAATTTCTGTCGAAGGGTGCTCTGTCTTCACATACTCAATGCCCTTCAAACAGGCCATACCATAACCTGGAGTCATTTCATTCAAAACTGTAGCTCCGGCCTTTTGGGCTACCTCCACAGTATTATCAGTAGAAGCATTGTTCACCACAATAACTTCCTTCACCCATTTTCCGGGAATGTCCCGAACTACATGAGCAATCGACCTTTCTTCATTAAAAGCCGGAATGATAACCCTGATTTCTGGTATCTGTCTCTCCAAAGCGAAGCGCAAAGCTAAAAATTATCGTCTCTTTGAAAGCCAAAGATAGGGTGGTAAGTTCCATCTTTAGATAATTGATTTGTTTGATCTCGGCTGAGCAACATTTAATGCGGATGAACATTTCTTAGACAAGCCGATTTTATAAACTCAAGGCGTCATTCCGGAATTTTTCTTCTCAACATTATTTGAGAGAAGAAAAATATCCGGAATCTCATTGATTGAATGAATTAGATGCCGGATAAAATTGTCCCTGTTTTAATTTAGGTACAATTTTTCCGGCATGACGTATTGATTTTAAGAAGGGAATTGAACCGAATTTCAGAGTAATCAGTTTAATCAATGTACATACATATAAATTGAAGAAAGGACAAACAAATGAAAACTGTTGTACATAAATCCGATAGTCGTGGCTACGCCAATCATGGTTGGTTGAAAAGTCATCACACCTTTAGTTTTGCAGGATACTATAACCCTGAGAGGGTTCATTTCGGTGCCTTAAGGGTATTGAATGACGACCAGGTAGCGGAAGGTATGGGCTTCGGCACACACCCTCACGACAACATGGAAATTGTTTCCATCCCTTTGCAGGGAGACCTTGAGCACAAGGACAGCACAGGACGACATAAAGTGATCCGCCAGGGAGATGTGCAGATCATGTCAGCTGGTTCCGGAATCAGACATTCTGAGTACAATCATAGCAAGGATGAAGAAGTACACTTTCTTCAGATTTGGGTATTCCCTAAAGAAAGGGACATTGAGCCACGTTATGAGCAGAAAACTTATGAGGTAGAAGACAGAATGAACAAGTTTCAAACCGTGGTATCTCCTCAAGGGGGAGAGGCTTTGTGGATTAACCAAGATGCCTATTTCAATCTAGCCAATCTGGATGCCGGAACTACATTGAATTATGAAGTCAAGAAACCAGGTAATGGTGTTTACTTCTTCGTATTGAATGGAGACCTTGAAGCTGCTGGTCAGGCCTTAACCACCCGCGATGCAGTGGGCGTTACCGAAACTGACAGTTTTGAGGTGAAGGCTAAGTCTTATGCTGAAGTATTGGCCATAGAGGTGCCGATGGAGTTTTGACCCCTCTGTCCTGCGGACATCTCCCCTTGACAGGGGAGAATTATAAGGATGCAATTTCTCAAAGGGATGGCATCCTTATTTAGTGGGTTACGCCTTTGACAAACTTCAGTACGAAGAAACAACTGAAGCAATCATGTCATCAATGCTTCCAGCCCAAGTTTGTCAAAGGTACTCTGCGCAATGGTCAGACGACTTGAAGTGGCCTGACCATTGTCCGTATTTTAAGAGGAAGTGTACGCAAGACAGAGGGGTATTTTCCCTATCATTGTAGCATGAGAACTGACTATAATCTTCGTGAAATAACCCTTCAAGCTTTTGAGGAATTATTAATGGTTGACGACAAGGATGCAGCTGTAAAACCGGCTCCCAATAAATGGTCGGCCAAGGAGATTTTAGGTCATTTGATCGACTCTGCTTCCAACAACCATGGACGCTTTGTGCGAGCCCAGCATGAAGAGGAATTTCAGATTTTAGGATATCAGCAAAACGAATGGGTAAATATTCAGGGTTATCAGGATCAGGAATGGCAAGACTTACTGATTATGTGGAGGCAGTTCAACCTGCTGCTTTCTAACTTGATGTTTAATACTCCTCCATCGTTTAGAGAGCAAAAGCTATCCATTCCTGATAGTTTTCTACCTTCTGGTCCTGACCTAAAAGAGGAGCCCGGCACTCTGGGTTATTTGATGGAAGACTATGTGGTTCACCTAAAAAAACATTTGGGGCAGATTCGAGTCGCCCTAAGTTCAGCAACAGAGTAGATCTTTTTTTAAAAAAGGAACTAGCTTAAATCAATCTGGTGGAAATTAAGTCCTTTTTGCAGGGGAAAAAATCGGTCCGTCTAGTCTTGCTTTGGCATTGACTTTGCCTCCCAAAGGTAAACGTCTATTCAAATGAAAAAGCAACTACTACTCTCCCTTTCAATTCTATTAATTTTTAGTTCCTGTATTTCTCCTTTACCCATTAGCCGGCTCAACCCTGATGATTCTGAGGGTAAGTGGGTAGCAGGTCGAAAACATGTAACGCAAACCAATGGTGACTACAGCCTCACTCTAAGCTTTTATAAAAGCGATGGTAATTTGCTCCTCTTCGATGCATTGTTCGAAAACTTCGGTACCAAGGAGGTTGACTTTTCACCTATGTATGCGCGAATCATCGCCCAGGACATGGATAAAAATGAAATCTCCAAGCTTACCCCCTTAGACCCTGAGTCGAAACTTTTGGAGTACGATAAAACAGAGTCTCGTGAAAGAGCCCGCCTGGCTAACCAATCCATATCGAATACCGTAATGGCCACTTCAGACCTGTTGGCTACTGTTGCCGATGAGACCAACCCAACCATTTCCAGAGAACAAGCGGACATCAACTACAATCAGAGAGAGTATGACAGACAAAACAGGCTGGCGGATATGGACAGACAAGAGTCTTATTTAGAAAGTATCAAAAACAGCCGATTATATTGGGAAGAGGCCCCTATTCGAAGAACTACTGTAGGTGGTAATGAATATCTTGAGGGTAGGTTATTCTTTGAAAGGACAAAAGAAGCAGCTTTCTACACCATTACTTTTGAGCTACCTGATGCCGGTTTATTCAGCTTTAAGTATAAGCATGAGTTGATCAGGCCTTAAAAATCTTAATTGATGTTCTTTCTACTCTTCCAATCTTCAACTTATTGTTTACTCTACTAATTCTCAAATCAACTCATTGTTTATTGCGAATTTGATCAACTCATGAGTGCTATGAAGATTGGTTTTTCTTAGAATATTCTTTCGGTGTGTTTTCACTGTATGTTCTGATATAAACAATCGTTCTGCTATATCGCTACTGGTCATTCCCTCGGCTAATAACTTAATGACTTCCAGCTCTCTTTCTCCCAGCTGAAAATGACTTGCCTTATTCTTTACATCCGTAAACTCATGAATCTGATCGAAGTAGGATCTACCACCTGCCACACGCAATACCGCCTCAACCAATTCCTTTCCTGTATTATTCTTTAAAATACATCCATCTACACCAATCGTAAGCATCTCATCTATAAATGATTTTTGGGCATACATTGTCAGCATGATCACTTTTACATTGTACGATTTCTTGATCCTTCTGGCGCAGGCCAACCCATCAATTTTAGGCATATTGATATCGAGAATTGCTACATCAACCTGTTCAGATTTTAAATAGTCCAGCACCTCTTCACCGTTCAAACATTCTTTAACTACCATCAGGTCCGGATGATTAGAAATCACAACATTCAGTCCTTCCAACACCATTTGATGATCATCCGCAATTAATATCCTAGTCATCCAATCGGTATCTCAATGGTTGTACACATGCTATTCAATTCCTTTTTGAAGCCGATCTCCCCGTCCATTTTCCTTACGCGTGAGGTGATGTTATTCAAACCCATTCCCTTTCTTAGCTTCTCCGGCTCAAAACCAGAACCATTGTCTTCATAAATAATACTCAACTGACCTTTATCAACCTCACTTACAGTCAATTCAATCCTGCTTGCATTGGCATGTTTCAAAGTGTTATTCACCATCTCTTGTATCATACGATAGATATTTAGAGCAACCTCGCCAATCACCTCCCCTTCTATATTGAAAGTAAACCCAATCTGAAAATCATAATTATCCCTGATTGCATCTAACAAGCCCCTAATAGCTCTTTCCAAACCAAAATGTCTTAACTCTGCAGCATCGAGCCTGTGAGCCAAATTCCTGGTTTCTTCAGTTGCTTTACCGGCATATTCAGAAATTTTGCTAATCATTTGAGCTCTCTTTTCCGAATCCTCCACTTTTAAAGCGGTATCTGCATACATATTCAGTGTCACCAGAATACTCCCAAGATTATCGTGTACTTCAGCAGCCAGGCGTTTTCTTTCAACTTCCTGACCTTCGAGCATGGCATAAGCCGAATCGAGTTCCTGCTTTTTTAGCATTTCCTCAATTCTCTGAAAAGCCAGATTCTTCTTCATGAGCTTCCTCTGATAAAGTAGTATGAATACTATGATACCAATGGTTAGCATCAGCATGCCAATTGTTCCCAAAATCAATATGTATTCCTGATCTATTTCCATTTGATTTTCCAGAAACCAATTGCCAAAAGCACGTTCTTCAAAAAGTTAGATATGTTATTTAATGCCCAACTGGTATAAAATCGGTCTCTCGATTGAGAAAGAATATCAGTTGATAGAATAAATGAAAATAGAGCCCCTGAGAAATAAACTAGAAATGCGATGTTGATCCAGAAAACAGGAGATTTATCAAGAAATACTTCTTCCTCTTCGCTAAAAAACTGGAAGAAAAGTCTCAGCGAGAGGAAGATAATCATCAAGGCTTCCAGTGAGCTTCCAATGGCATTGAACTGATCAGGCTCGACAAAGAGTGCATCCACTATATAACAGATAGCAAACCCGGAGAATAAATATTTCACCCATTTTCTTTTGCCTAATACATGATAATAGAAGGTAGTTACCACCAGTGCCTCTACAATTCCATATAAATGAAATGCCTTAACATTATCTACATGCAGGAAAATAATTGAAAAACATAAGTCTGCAGAAAAGGACAGGCACACCAGTACAAACGCCCATCTGAACGGGTACTCAATGGCCCCCTTAAAAAACAACAGTGGAACAACTGCTGAAAAAACGGAACCATACAGAATTATATCAATCCAAAGAGGGCTATTCAACTCCGCAATTGTTAGGACATGGAGAAGATCGGTTCAAAAGCAGCTGAGTGGTGTCATCTTCAGTAAGTTTGTATCCGACTGAGGCCCTCAAGACATCATTACCTTGCATATTTACAGGCACAAACATCAAGTCCATGTGCCAATCATCTTTATTATCGGTAGTATCTGCATAGCTCTCAACTAAATAAGCTCGTACTCCAGTAATATAGGCAGTATCGGTTCTATCATAAGGTCTATTGGCAATCTCTATAGCATTCAATAGGTTTTGCAGTCTCTGCGAACCAAAAGCAAAGGCATATGGAGAAACTCTTTTTCTGCCGGCAGGTTTGAAATTCCAGAGATCAAATCGGACCTTCTTCAATTTTGCTTCTTCGGGAGTAAGGGGAGAACCTGTAAGCTCTGTTACCTCCGGAGTAAAATTATCTTGCAAGTCATTACCGGCTCCTAAAAAAGTGGTAATCTCATAATAGTCTTCAATGATCTGGGCAACGGTCATACCCCTCTCCATCCTAATATATTGGCTGTTTTTTCTCTTTTCCTGAATGAAAAGGAATGATATAATTACTATGGCAAGGCTCAGTACCATAATGATTGCCTTTGATTGCTTCATACGTTTTATTTTGCTTAGTCTAAAGTTGAAAAAAATTGGTACCTACATCAATACCCCCCGAAGGGTAATCAGAAACAGCCATAATCTTCGATGGCATCTAATAAAAGTTACTATACAGTAAATATGATTGTTTTTAGCGAAATGTCATTCATTGACTCCTACATGACAATCGACAGATTTTCAAGGAATTACCCTCCGAGGGGTATTGATGGCCGAATCGAGAAGGCATAGCTTTACCCCTGAGAATCTTTTTTAACAGTCTAGGTTCTCAACCATAACAAACACACTTTGGTATTAGAGTTAGGGTAAGGTTTACCCTAACTCTTCAAAAATCCTTGTAAATAGGACTACAAGCCTTTTGGTTGAGGTAAATGGGTCCAAGGCACCTAAACGAGGTGCCTTTTTTTATTCCTACTTTATCAGCTGAATGCTATCATTGCCAACGATAATGGCAGGGGCTTCCATTCTATTCTGATCAGGGCCGTTTTCCAACTTCAGCACTCCTCGAGGGCAAACCGCAGAGCAAATACCGCATCCTACGCATGAGGCACGTACGATATTCTGACCTCTCTGGGCATACCAGCGCACATCAATTCCTTGTTCGCAATAAGTAGAGCAGTTGCCGCAAGAAATACATTGACCTCCGTTAGTGGTAATTCTGAATCTAGATTTGAATCTTTGAATAAGGCCCATGTAGCCGGCCATTGGGCAGCCAAACCTACACCAGACCCTTGAGCCCAACATCGGGTAAAAGCCTACGCCAATCACTCCGGAGAAGGTAGCTCCTATTAAGAAGCCGTAGGGCTGTTGGAAAGTGCTATAGATATTCAGGCCAAAGACTTCACCAGTATTCCAGAAATAGCCATAAACCGTGGCAGCGGTCATCACAAATATGAAAACCATCACGCCATGAATTAGCCATCTTTCCAGCTTCCAGGCACTCAGTTTTTTGGAAGATAAATGCCTGAAAGGATCGCCAGCCGTTTCGGCTAAACCTCCACAACCACAAACCCAGGAGCAATACCAGCGCTTACCAACATAATAGGTCAAAACAGGAGTAATGACCAAAAACATTGCTATACCGACAATCAGGTAGAGCACCCCAACCGGCTGATAAGCCTCTTGCTGCATGGCATCCATGTGATATTCATAGAAGAAATCATAGTCGAGTGGCCAGGTGTTTTTGATGTCAGTATCGTAATAGCCCAGATATTCGCCTTGCACATTGGTGGCATCATTGTAATTGAGTCCGGCTAGAATTTCAGGAATGAGATAGGCTAGAAATAATTGCGCTGCAATTACCACCAAGGTTCTTTTAATCTGATAAGCATTGTGCCTGTACTTAAACAGAAACTTAATACCCAAAGCCAATATGGAAACGGTATACAGAGTGCCATACAAAAACCATTGTGTAGCAGGCTTTCCTTTGAAGAATTGACTCAGCGGATCGAAAAGTGCTACAAAACCTTCATTGGTTCCGTTGGGCTTGTAGCCCAGGTATTCCGGATACCAATAAATGATCACATAGAATGCCGTGAGAATGACACCTGCCACCCAACCCATAACACCTCTGCTGGAGAGGCTCTTGAACATTACACCATTATTCTTAATACCCTCAGGCTCTTTCATATAAAGTCTCCAGGAATAAATGGCAGTACCAATAACAATTCCCGCTAAAGCGAATATCAGCCCAAGCGTTTTCGGTATAGGAATATTCCCCCAGGCGAGAAAAAGAGTAAGCAAGCCCAGACCGGCCAATGCCAGGCCAGCTTTCTGAACTGCATCCGTTTTATGTGGATGCGGATTTGATATGGATAAGCTAGGTTCTGTTCCGGACATGAGAATTTCTTAAGAAACTAAATCTAAAATACGTTGCCAGCTCTTTTTCTTGAGCTTTAGTTGGGTACCGTTTTCAGCATTAAAACGATCGATGATTTGTGGCTCATGCTGTTTATAAAACTCAGGATCGAAGTTCGCATCGCGTAGATGCTCCAGCACATAGTCCACTGTTCTTCCTTGACTGAACCACTTGTCGAAGGCATGGTGCCGAAGGCGAAAGCCCAGATTGTTCACCCCTGTCAGTTTCCCCGACTGGCTATCCCAACGAAGTCTTAGACAAATCTTACCCCCTTCGTGCTCCCAATAGAAGTCCGATTCTGAATCTTTCTTTTCAGGCCACACCCAGCCATAGGTTTGATATTCAATATCGAAAAACTTCGCAGAGTTGAACCAGTATCCAGGCGTGTAGGCCGTAGTTTTTCCTGCCAAGGTTCTACCTAAAGCCTCTCCCATCATTCTTCCTGTATACCAGACTTGCTCAACGGATTTGCGCTCACCAATAGGCTCTCTAAATTCTGCACAATCACCTGCTGCAAACACATTTTCAATATTTGTTCGAAGATTTTGATCTACCAAAATTCCTCGGTTCATCTCTATTTCTGAACCTTTCAGGAAATCGACATTGGGAGATACTCCGACAGTGAGTCCAACAAACTGGCATTCAATCAATTCTCCAGCTTTAGTTTTCACTCCTTTAACTTTTCCTGTCCCATCATCTAAAATCTCTTCCAGTTCAGTACTCAGCCTCAAGTCCACATGATGCTCCCGAATATGACGGTTGATCATTTCAGACTCTCCATTAGGAAGCACATTATCCCAGAAGCTTGCTTCTCGCACCAGAAAGGTCACAGGAATATTTCTGGACATCAGCATTTCAGCCATTTCAATACCAATTAAGCCTCCGCCAACAATCACTGCTCGCTGAACATCTTTGGTGTTTTCTTCCATCATCTCCAGATCCTGATAGCTGTAGAGGCCTTGAACACCCTTCAAATCCTGACCTTTCCATCCGAATTTATTGGGTTTGGAGCCCGTTGCCAATACCAGCTTGTCATAGTTCATCGAAGTGCCATCTTCAAATTCCAATCGACTGCTAGTTGAATCTACAGAAGTTACCCAAGCTCTCTTCAGCTCGATTTTATTTTTCTCCCAGAACCAATCTTCAAAAGGTTTGGTATGCTCATACTTCATGTGCCCCATGTAGATATACATTAAGGCCGTTCTGGAAAAGAAGTGATCGGTTTCGGCAGAAATGATAGTTATTTTATCATCGCTTAGTTTGCGCAGGTGACGGGCAGTGGTGATTCCTGCAATTCCATTTCCGATGATGACTACGTGCGACATATAGGGCTATTACACTAATTAAAGGAAAAGGGTTTTGATTTCATGTCGGAATGGCGACTTCATTCCAAAACCTCAATCAATTTAGACCTTTTAAGATGAAGCACCATTGTTCAAGAATTTTTTGGTTACCATGCAACCTTCAACAGCAACCTCTATCTTTAGTTCAGAAATTAAGTTTAAAGCGATGAAAAAATTAATAGAAAGACGTTTGATGAGCGCATTGCTGATTGCAGGTTTGTTGACAGTTGGTCAGCTTGCATTCGGACAGACAAGAGAAACCCGTGAGGTAAGAAACTTCAACGCCCTTTCTGTAAGCAGTGCTTTTCAGGTAGAAATTAGCGTAGGCAGTACTGAATCTTTGGAGATTGAAGCCGAAGATCAATATATAGACGATATCATTACCGAAGTAAGAGGTGGAACCCTGGTTATTCGCTTGAGGGATTCTCGTGATACCAGAAGAATGCGAGAGAGTCCTAAGGCCTACTTAACTGTTAAATCTTTGGAAAGAATCAACGCGAGTGGAGCTGTTGGTTTGAAAACCAGAGATGTATTGAAGGGTAAAAAATTAGACCTTGAATTGTCAGGTGCCTCTGTATTGAATATTGAAATGGAAGTGGAAGAGCTTTATCTGGAATCTTCAGGAGCATGTGTTATCAACCTTGAAGGTGAGGCTAAAGAGCAGGTGGTAAAAACCAGCGGAGCTACAGTTTACAGCGCATATGACTTAGAATCTGTAAATGCCGATATCAGAGTAAGTGGTGCAGGTTCTGCGAATGTATATGTAACCGGAAGGTTAGACGTTCATGCCTCAGGTGCTTCAAGCGTAAGATATAGAGGTGGTGCTTCTGTAAGTGCAGATGCCTCGGGTGCTTCGAGCATCAGAAAAGGACAATAAGAATTTTGAGGTAGCTGAGCTACTTTGAATATGACCGCAACCCCAGCCATTTTGGTTGGGGTTTCTTATTACCACTCTGTCCTTCGGGCATCTCCCCTTATCAAGAGTAATTCCCTAGCATGTGGCACATTTATCAAATTCTGACCAACGGTGTTTGCACGGACACTCCTCCTTGGCGAAGGAGGTTGGGAGGATTGGCTTTTCAAGTGATGAAGGATGTTTGTTCTAATCCCCCTAGCCCCCTTTTCGAAAAAGGGGGAA
>JABXIP010000460.1 GCA_013373005.1 Cytophagia bacterium
CCTAATTCCCCAGACTGTTACAAATCTTCAAATTCACCTCCCTAATTCTATCGAGATCCATTTTTACAACTTTACGGTCGTAAGTCATTAACCCGTTTATTTCGCCTTCCAGATCGGTAGTTTGGGTGTAAATGGCGGCTGAGAATCCTTTTGGTATGAGCTCCAACAGCTGGTTGGCATATTTCACATATTCATCGGTGGTTTCTTCCGAATTTTTGAATTGTACATAGCCCCAGTTTCTGTCTGTAAACCAAAGGTGGCCTTCTAATGGCAGGCCAATTCCTCCATATTCACCCAGCACAGTTGCTCTGTTTCCATCGTACATGTCCATGGCTGGGTTAGGGTAGTGGTGAATGTCTAGCATATCGCCTACAGCAAAGTGGTTTCCACCACTGGCAGGGTTTACCAAGCGCGATGGATCATATTCTTTGGTCCATTTGACGATCTCCTCAGTTTTAAACTGTCCCCAGCACTCGTTGAACGGTACCCAGGTAACAATAGAAGGATAGGAGATCAAATCATCGATAATGCCTTTCCACTCTGTTTTGAAAATGTCTTCAGAGGCTTCGGTACGCTTAGGGTCAACACCATCGTAATATTGGTACATCTGCCATTCGCGGCAGTCATCACCATTCGGCATATCTTGCCAGACCAGAATACCCAGTTGGTCACAATGCGTGTACCAGCGGGCAGGTTCAACCTTAACATGCTTTCTGATCAGGTTATAACCCATCTTCTTGGTCATTTCAATATCGTATTTTAATGCCTCATCAGATGGAGCGGTATAAAGGCCATCGGGCCACCAACCCTGATCTAGCAGGCCAAAAGGGAAGTAGTCTTCATTGTTCAGTTGAAAGCGAAAAACACCATTCTCATCTCTTTTGGTAGACATTTTACGCATGGCAGTATAGCTTTTTACTTGATCTATGGCTTTGCCATTTCTGATCAGTTCTACTTCCATATCGTATAGAAATGGGTTTTCGGGTGACCAGAGCTTCATATCATTCCAGTAGATTTCTGCAGTCTGACCGATAGCGGCTTTGCCTTGAGCTACTACCTGACCAGCATCTTTCACCTTCACCTGCACATAGTCGCCAAACTGGCTGCCCTCTACCTGTGCCGTAACACTTAGCTTTTTGTTGTCGATGTCCGGGATGTTTTTCAAGTGATTGATGTGCGTTTTAGGCACGGGCTCCAACCATACTGTTTGCCAGATTCCTGAAACAGGAGTGTACCAAATACCTCCAGGATTGCTCACTTGCTTGCCCCTTGGCTGAGGCCCCTTATCTGTAGGGTCCCAAACCTTTACGGTTAGCTTTTCAGTTGCTCCAGAAGTGAGGTAGGGTGTAATATCGAAAGAGAAGCCGGTGTAACCGCCTCTGTGCTCACCGATTTTAATATCGTTTAGCCAAACCTCGGCTTGCCAGTCTACCGCATCGAAATGCAGCAGCACTTGTTGACCCTTCCATTTGGAAGGTACTTTGAAGGTGCGCTCATACCACAGAGCATTTTCATCTCCCAGGGTTTTCATTACCCCGCTTAGGCTGGATTCTACGGCAAAGGGAACTAAAATTTGTCCATCTGCTGCGGGCTTGGCTGCCTCGACAGGCACAATGGAATAGTCCCAAAGTCCGTTGAGGTTCATCCATTCTGACCGTTCCATTATGGGGCGTGGGTATTCAGAAAGCACACTATTGGGGTCAATTTGAGTTGCCCAGTCAGTTTTTATTTTATCTCCGGCTGGTTGCCATTGAGCAAAAGAAGCTGTTGATAGGCAAAGGAATAAGGTAAGTAATGAAGTTTTGATTTTCATAGGGTTGCGTTTCGTTTGAAGCCCAGAATTTGGGAAATAAAATTGAGAGTTGGAAGCAGTTGATGGTCAAGAGGTATCGAAGATGAGTTGTAAGCTCTGTGTGGGGTGATTGAAGAAAATTAGGAATAGCCTAAATAAGAGACTCAATAATTAGCTGTACCTTTCTATCCTTTCTAAAACACTAACCAATGCGTATCAAGTTATTCACCCTAATCTTTGTATCACTCATTACCCTTTCTGCCAACAAGGTTTTGGCTCAGAAAGACTACACCATCAAGTATGAACTGAAGTCTGATTCAGATTTGTCTGCCATGATGATGGACGGAGCTACTCTTACACTCATGTTCAAAGATGACAAGGCCAAGGTAGATGTGGACATGTCTATGATGAAGACTGTAGTGGTGGCACATGACAAGGCTCAAAAGGGACTTATGTTAATGAGTATAGACATGATGGGAATGAGAATAGCAGTGCCTATTCCAAAGGAGGATTACAATAAGATGCAAGAAGAGACCAAAACCCCTGAGGTTAGGTTTACCAATGAAACTAAAGATATTCTAGGCTATAAGTGTAAGCAGGCCTTTGTTCAAAATGAAGGAGCCGAAGTAGAGATATGGTATACTCCCAAGATTATTCCTGCTAATACTAACACGCAATATACTTATGCGGCTATCAAAGGAATGCCTCTTGAGATTCACACAAGAGAAGATGGTGTCACTATGACTTTTACGGCAACCAGTGTTTCTGACAAAAAGATTAATGAGTCTGAGTTTTCGCTAGATATTCCTGATGGCTATGAAGAAATGACCATGGAAGAGTTAGAGCAAATGGGTGGTGGAAATTGATCCATTTGATGTTCCGGAATTAACAAAAATGCCTATTCAAGTATGAATAGGCATTTTTGTTAATTCTCTTCGTTCTATTAGAAACTCACTCTTAGTCCAACCCCACTTTCCAATACACCAATTTTCAACTGTACATTGTTGTTCAGCGCTTTGTAATCCGATTCATTATAAAGGTTAATGGCCAAGGTAGCATTTTCCTTAAAAGCAGAAACAAAGGGTATGGCTATTAAAGCAACACCTACACCAATACCCGCCAGGGTCCAGTTGGCTTCGCCTCCAGCGATAGATTGACCAATAGGGTAACCAATCAGATAGCCACCCGAAAAAGCGAAAATCTGTGCCATAGTACTGTTGGTCCTTGCCTTCTTCATATAGGCTTGTGCATCGGGGTAATTAGTCATTAAGTCATGCGCTTGCTTTAGACTAATAGTGTTGCCTGAATTTTCGATTCTTCCTTTCTGAAGTTCTAATTGAGGCTTTTCCTGAGCAGAGGCAAAGTGTGCCAATGTCAGGCAAAATAGAAATGTGAATACTGTTTTCATTATGTAAAAATTGGGCGAATATATGTGGTGGTAGAATATGTTGGTCAGGCGAAAGGATATTTATTTTGAACGGAATAAAGGAGTTAAAATCTATTCATTTTTGGTTGTGAGAAAGTGCCACTTTTGCTCCATTTAGAGAATAAAAAAACCCCAGCTACTTCTAGCCAGGGCACGATTTGGATGTATTAAATCCCAACAAGTGGGATATCTTAAGGACGAATGCCAAGGACGAATGTTTCCGGGCACTATTATTTTTATTAGATAATTCTTTTTCTCAAGGCGTCATAAGCTCCAATACCCACCATCACTATCATAAGACCGAGGCTTAAATAGATAGGCTGCATGTTTTCTAAAAGTATGGTTCTGGCACCTTCATAGAGCCCGCCAGCTAGTATATGATATCCATAGGGGTGATAGGCAGCGTATTCCCAGCCTTGCACCACAATCATAAAGGAGATGATTCCACCGATGCCAATGCCTAAAGGTAGAATTAGGTTTTTGCTGCGTTGGCTGATATAGAATTGAATGCTGGCGAAACCTAAAGTGGCCAGAAACATTCGGAAGCAACGACCAAATAGAATTACAAAGTCGAATGACTCTCCAAAGCCAAGAGTCGGGTTGGCAAGGTTCACTATTTTTCCGACAGCAATAATTAAGGCTCCATATAACATCAGGCTAAAGAAGAGCATACCGAAGAATACAAGCAGTTTGGAGAAGAAAATATTGAGCCTGTGAAGCGGTTGAGTATAAATTAACTTCCATGTATTAGAGCTCCATTCAATATTGTTGACATAAAGGGCAACAATGAAGACAAAGAATGGGAAAAGGAAGTTGCTAGGTCCATTACTAAACTGCATCAGGTTTCCCCATGCTGTTCCACTTCTTGCTAGAATAGCTTCGCCTCGCCTTAGAAATACAATCAGGTTAATGGTAGGAATAAAGGCTGGGGCTAAAAGGATTAACCAGAAGACAAAGGTTGATCTGAACTTAAATATCTCGGCAGATATACCTCTTTTGAGTGCAATTACTGTGTTCATTGGTCGAGTTTTTTGGTAATGTTAAGGAAGATTGATTCTAATGTTTCTGCAGAGGTTTTAAGCCCATAGACTTCAATGTCGGCATCTACCAGTGCTTTGTTGATTTTTGCAACCTCTACTTTAGTTTCTATTGGAAGGCTAATTGACCTGCCATTTTGCTCGGAAATGGTGTAGTTCAACCCTTTGAGAATGTTGGCCGCAGCATCTACTTGGTTTAGCTCTATTTTAAGCTCCAACAGTTCACTGCTGTGCAGTCCCTCGAGTTTACCCTGATACATGATTTGTCCATGGTCTATGATGGCAACATCGGTGGCTAACTTTTCAATTTCTGTTAGAATATGGCTTGATAGGAAGATGGTTTTTCCATGCTCTTTATTTAGCCTGATAATGAGCTCACGCATTTCAATAATTCCACTGGGGTCGAGTCCGTTGGTGGGTTCATCGAGTATCAGCAGATCCGGATCGGTGAGCAGAGCAGCTGCCAGTCCAAGTCTTTGGCACATGCCCAGAGAATAGTTTTTGGCCTTCTTATCCGCATTATCAACTAGTCGAACGATTTTCAGTACTTCCTCGACACGGGCTTTCGGAACATCAACCATTCTTCGAATCACTTCCAGGTTTTGCCTGCCTGTGAGGTGTTTGTAAATAGAAGGGTTTTCAATAAGGGCACCCACCTTTTGCAGAATTTCCTTTCGATTTTCTTCATAGCTCTTGCCAAAGAGTTTTATCTCTCCGGGTTTTGCATGAAAGAGATCAAGCAGTATTCTAATGGTTGTGGTTTTGCCAGCTCCATTCGGTCCAAGAAAGCCAAAAATGCTGCCTTCGGGAACTTGCAAATTGACCTGGCTGAGCGCTTTAAACTCCTTAAAGCTAAAGTCCAGGTTGTGTGTTTCAATAATGAGGTTGGACATAAAAAATGGTTGATTTCAATTGACTGACGAAGATTTTGGGCAGTTAGGTAACAGCTAGGTTGAAAAAAGTTGCATTCAATCGAAATACTATTGCTTGCCGCCCAACCTTTTTCTGAAAACAGATGTTATGCAGGCATGGAAGGATCAAAAGCAGCGAAAAAGAGCGTTAGGAAGTCTCCTGAAGCAAAAATAAGAGAGGGTTACATCGCTCATGTGCTGGAGTATGGAGAGCGTCCCGCTTCGGTCTATAAATTCATCAAAAACATAAAAATCAAGGAAGAAGAGTTCTACGAGCATTTCAATTCTTTTGAAAATATAGAGAAGGATATTTGGCTGAATGTGTTCAACACTACTTTGGAAGCTGTTAAAAGTGATTCAGTGTATGATGAGTATTCGGTGAGAGAAAAGATGCTGGCTTTCTTCTACACTTACATTGAGCAGCTGAAGAGTTATCGAAGCTTTATACTGCAAACTGTGCCTAAGAAGATCAGGCCAGAATTGACGCCATATTACCTAATAGATGTTCGTAAAGCATTTAAAGATTGGGTGAATGAGCTGTTGCTGGAAGGAGAGGAGACAGAAGAAATTGAGAAGAGACCATTGATTGGTAAAAAATATGATGAGGCACTTTGGCTTCAGTTCCTGTTCGTGATCGGCTTCTGGATCAAAGACAATAGCAAGGCCTTCGAGAAGACTGATGCTGCCATAGAGAAATCGGTAAATCTTGCCTTCGACCTGATGGGGAGAGGCCCGCTAGATGCCATTGTTGACTTCGGTAAGTTCCTCTTTCAAAACAGATAAGCTACATATGAAGGAACAGTCTAAAATTCCAACTTCCAAAGTACAACGTGCGGCTAAGTTTGTTAAAACCGGTGCCAAAGTTGGAGGCAACTACGTAAAGCATTATGCTAAGAAGGCCGTAAACCCGTCTTTGTCTAAGGATGAGCTGCATGCCGATAATGCCAGAGATATTTACTCATCGTTAAGCGAATTGAAGGGAAGCGCACTGAAAGTGGCTCAAATGATGAGCATGGATAAAAACCTGCTGCCGGCTGCCTATCAGGATAAATTTTCGATGGCTCAATATTCTGCGCCACCCTTATCTTATCCGTTGGTTGTCAAGACCTTTCAGCAGTATTTTAAGAAAAGCCCATCCGATATTTTCGATGAGTTTACTAAGTCTGCGGTTAATGCAGCTTCCATAGGTCAGGTGCATCAGGCTAATCTTGATGGTCATAAATATGCAGTGAAAATTCAGTATCCGGGAGTGGCCAATTCAGTTAGATCTGATCTTAAGTTAGTAAGGCCATTTGCTGTAAGGCTCATGAACCTCAATGAGCGCGATCTGGATCATTATATGGAAGAGGTTGAGACGAAACTCTTAGAAGAGACGGATTATCATTTGGAAGTAGAAAGGTCTATGGAGATATCTGAGGCTTGCAGCCACATTCCGAATCTTAAATTTCCGAAATACTACCCCCAATATTCTTCAGATCGGGTAATTACCATGGACTGGATGGAGGGTAAAGTGTTGAAAGAATTTATCAAATCCAACCCGGATCAGGAGACTAGAAACAAGGTTGGTCAGGCCATGTGGGATTTCTACGATTTCCAGATTCACTCGCTTAGGCAGGTACATGCAGACCCACATCCCGGAAATTTCATCATCAGTGATGCAGGTGAGTTGGGGGTGATTGACTTTGGCTGCGTGAAAGTAATTCCTGATCAATTTTACGACCCTTATTTCAGCTTGATTAGAAAGGATATGCTCACAGCTGATGGCGAGTTGGAAAGAAGATTTAAGGAGCTGAACTTTATCTATGATGATGATACGGAAGAAGATAAAGCTTACTTCTCTGGAATTGTGAGAGACCTGATGAGTCTTTTGGGTAGACCCTTCCATCACGAGGTATTCGACTTTGGTGATGATTCTTATTTCAGACAGATTTTTGAAATGGGTGAAATAATCTCCGAGTCGAAGAAATTCAGAGCTTCAGAAAAGGCAAGGGGAGCCAGAGATGGCTTATATATTAACAGAACCTATTTTGGACTCTATAATATTCTTAATGAGCTCAAGGCTGTAGTGAGAACTACCAAGCCGGTATGGGCTGAAAAAGTAGTGGCTTAAGACTTAGTTTAAAGAAGTGCTCAATTGAATACTACTCAATAAATTGGCATTACTTACTGACTTGATGGAGAAGTTTTTATAGTCGACAGATTTGAGGTCTTTGTGATCGAAATCTTCAGGCTTCTTTAGAATAGCAATGAGTTCACCTGCTTCGTCATAGACTTCAAAATGAACTAAACCCTGGCGGGTAATTTCTTTCATATTGTCCAAGAGCTCCTGACGATCTTTCTTTTCGTTTTGCTTCGCTTCACCTAGGAATCTATCAGATAAATTGTCCGGAATTAGGCTGTTGTGAAAGACGCAAACTGCGAAAAGTACTACAACAAATATGTAGGTGAGTAATCTCTTCATGTAACTATTATAGCTGATTATGAAGCTATTACCTACTTTTCTTAAAGGTATTTTAATCGAATGGGTAAAATTTCTATCGCGACTGGTTTCTTTGAAAAGTTAAAAATTATAATGAACGACAATTAATCGTATTTGTCAGACATATAAGTGTATGATTCGTGAATGAGCTCCTCAAGCACTGCTTTATCAACATCTTCTAACTTTTTTAAATACAGGCAAGACTTGCCTGTCTTGTACTTCCCCAATTTCTCCATGAGTTCTTCATACCTGCCAAAACCAGGCATAATGTAGAGAGTTAGGTTTTGAGCTCGAGGTGAGAAGCCTACCTTCAAAAAATCACCTTCTCTACCGCTGTCATATTTGTAGTGATATGAACCGAAACCAATAATTGCAGGTCCCCACATTTTGGCCGGCATACCTGTGAGTCGTTCCATCATGGCTTTTACTTCAAAACTGTCGGCCCGTTTTTTCTCGTCAGCTACGGAGTTTAGAAAGTCATCAACACTTGCCTCGGTTTCTGTGGTTTTGTTCTCGTTTTTGGCCATAGGATCAGTTGTTTGCAATTACCGGTATGCTGAATTTAGGGATTTCAGGCTCTCTGTGTTCTGTGTCCATTGCTTTTTTGATTTGTGCCACCACGTCTGGGTTTTCTGAGGCAACATTATGCTCTTCTGCCATATCTTCCTCCAGATTATAAAGTTCAATATCCAGGTTGCCATCCATCATATTCATGCGAACACCTTTCCATTTACCCATTCTTACGGCTTGCTGTCCATTGTAGCTAGGAAATTCCCAATAGAGGTAGTCGTGGTTTACCTGACCAGATTCACTCAGCAGTTCTTTAGCAAAGCTGATGCCGTCAACCTTCTGGTCCATCTCGGTATTGGAAATGTCAGCGAAAGTGGGAAAGAGATCGTAAAAGGCTCCTATATAATCTGAAGTACTCCCTGGTTTAACCTTGCCTGGCCATGAAACGATCATCGGAACTCTTATTCCGCCTTCATAGGTGTAGCCTTTGGTTCGGCCATAAGTATTTTGGAAAGGCCCAGAGCTATCGAAATATTCAGCATCTACACCTCCGGTGTAAGTAGGCCCATTGTCACTAGTGAAGATAATAATGGTGTTTTCATACACTCCTTCGGCTTTCAGGGTTTGAATCAATTCTCCCACCTGATGGTCGAGATAATCTATCATTCCGGCATAGGCGGCTTTAGGATATTGATTAGGGAAGTAGCCTTGATTACCAATATAGGGTTCTTCTTCGCCAATAATCTTTCTGTACTTCTCTACATACTCTTGGGGCACTTGCAATGGAAGGTGAGGAAGTGGAGACGCATAGTACAGCATAAAGGGCTTATCCTTATCTCTCTGCTTGATGAACTTAAGAGCTTTTTCATGCATAACTGCCGGACCATAATCTGGCTGATTATATCTGGCATATGAGGCTGGATCATTCGGGTCTGCTCCTTCATCTAGCCTTGTACCGGGAGCAATGGTGTCATTTCTCAGCACAATTTTCTGATCGTTTTCCCAAATATGAGGAGGGTAAAGGTTGTGTGCTTGTCGTTGACAATTGTATCCGCAGAAATAATCGAAACCTTGTCTGTTGGGCACACCCTCAGTATTCGGAGCACCAAGACCCCATTTGCCAATAAGAGCAGACTGATAACCTGATTTGGCTAAAACCTCTGCCATAGTAATGGTTGAATCAGGTATGGGTCTCTGACCTTCAAGTCCGGGATCGGCTACAGCAGCTTTATAGTCCCATACATTGCCGCGTTCTGTCCACTCATCGTTGCCTCTGATAAAGGCATGGCCTGTATGTTGACCTGTGAGTAGCACATAACGAGAAGGGGCGCAGACAGGGGAGCCGGAATAGAACTGGGTGAACCTCATGCCATTGGCGGCAAGTGCATCGATGTTCGGGGTTTGGATAATCTTTTGCCCATAACTGCCTAATTCACCATAACCGAGATCATCAGCTAGAATGAGGACAATATTGGGTGGTGAAGACTCCTTTGGTTGACAGCTGAAAATAGCTAATAGAAGGGCAAGTAGTGAAACTAGTTTAAGGCGCATAAAAAAATCGTTTCTCCAAAATAGAAAAAACGATTTTAATACGCTTTAATGAATTGGCTTACTTGTTCTTCTTAAAAGCCTTCTTCAATTTCTTAAACTCCTTAGCGGACTTCTTATCACTTTTCATTTTCATTACCACTACACCAGATCGATCTTCAGCATTGAAGCTTTTCAAGGAATCATCGTCCTTTAACACCCGAACTTCATCCACCAATTCAATTTGAACAAGATCCAAGTCTTGAATCTTGTTGAGTTCCAATTGTTCATCTCCGAATTCAACAATAATCATTGGAGGGTTTTCCAGATAGTTAATGTCATCTCTAACCCTAATAGTCAGTCCTTTAATGTCTTGTATTTGCTTTTCTTCCTCAAAAACTCTCAGAGAAGCGTCTTGCCATTTGTCTATTTTAGTTAGCTTCTTGTAAATGGCGGCCTCATTTTCAAAGAATGTCTTGATTTCTGGAGAGGATTTTAGCCCAATGCTTATCACTCCATCTTTTCCTTCCTTTCCATAAAGCGCGACAGCTGATGCACCTTTCAAGACATTTACAGTTGAAATCCAGTCAGGATTAATACCATCTAGGTTTGCGAATCGGCCTAAAACCACGTTGTTGCCCTGATAGGAGAGTTCGATAAGTGGTTTTTTGACATCAGAATCAGTGTCTGTGGTATGACTAGTAATCCTTATTGCGGGGTCTTGAGCGTATGTCTGAACTATAAGGAAAGTGAGTAACAGTGTGAATATCTTTTTCATAGGGTTCAATTTATGTCTATTGTAAGCAAAAATAAAGCCATTCAGGCCTTGTATTAAGAACAACTTAAGTTGCTTAAACTCTTATGGATGACTTAATTTGCCGATAATTCGCTATGAGAAAGTTCCTTCTGCCACTAGTTGTTCTTATTGTGTTTTCCTGCGATTCTGATCAGGATAAGGCCGGAAGGTTCTTTATCAAAGGGAATGAAGCGCTGAACAACAGTCAGTACGATGAAGCTATTCGTTTCTACTCCGAGGCATTGGCCATTGTACCAAAATATAAAGAAGCGCTAAACAACAGAGGCGTGGCCTATTATCAGGATGGTAGATATACAGAGGCCATTATCGATTACTCCAATATTTTAGTGCAAATAGATATGGGCTATGCCGATGCACTGCGTAACAGAGCCAATGCCTTCCTGGCCGATGGCAAGTATGACAAGGCGCTATCTGATTTGGCCAGTTTAGAAGAGCAGTTTCCAGATTCTGCTTATGTACACTTTACCAAGGGCATTGCTTTTCACGAATCCAAAGAATATCAAAGGGCTGTTGATGCTTTTGAGAAGGCATTTGAGCTTGATTCAAATGATGCTGAAGCATTAGTGAATGCGGCCAATAGTTACTTCTCCATGAAGGAGATAGATCGAGCTAATGAACTGCTTAATCAAGCTGAGGGTATTGATGCTACAGAACCTAACATCTATAATACAAAAGGGCTCATAGCTATGGAAGTGGGTGATTTGGACAAGGCTCATGAATGGTTCAATCAAGCGCTTAAAATGGACCCCGGAAATCCGTATTACCATAACAACCGAGGTTTTTTGAATCTAGAGATTAATAATCTGGACGAGGCC
>JABXIP010000039.1 GCA_013373005.1 Cytophagia bacterium
CCTAGTAGAGGAACTGCTCAGTTAGGAGCTGACGCCATGAAAACCTCAGCCGGAGCATTGAACCATATTGCAGTATGCAGGGTAGAAAATCTAAAAACTACCATCAAAGAAATTCAGGCCAATGGTATCTCTGTCATCGCTTGTTCCGAAAAGGCCAATGATTTGGTTTATGCAGCAGACCTCACGGCTCCTTTGGCCATCATGATGGGTTCGGAAGAAGATGGCATTTCACCAGAATACCTAAAGCTGGCAAACGGCCACGTAAAACTTCCCATGAACGGACAAATAGAATCGCTCAATGTATCCGTAGCTACGGGAATTATTATCTATGAAGTTTTAAGACAAAGGGGTTAAGTCAACCTCTTTTAAGTGGTTCTAATCCCCCTCACCCCCTTTTCAAAAAGGGGGAAAAGGTTGTGCCAGTTCTTACAATAGCGCCTTAGTATACTTTACTTGAGTAAAAGCTTACCCAAACTGAGCTCCTTTTTCTTTGGCATCGCTTAAGAATTCTCTGAATTTCTTTTCAGCATCCTTCTTACAGATCAATATCACGTTGTCTGACTGAGTCACCAGATAACCATCCAAATCCTGAGCAACGATAAGGGTCTCTTTTGGGCCTTTGATATAGCAGTTCTTAGAATCGTAAAGCAAAGCAGTGGCATCTACCACATTGTTGTTTTTGTCTTTCTCCTTGGTTTCATGCAAAGAGTCCCAGCTACCCAAATCTGACCAGTCGAACTCTCCTTTCACCATGTAAACATCTTCCGCCTTTTCCATCACTCCATAGTCAATGGAAATGCTTTTGCATTGCGTATAGGCTTTGTCTATAAAGTCTTGTTCTTCTGAAGTATAGTACTTGCCCTGACCTTCTTCAAAAATCACTGCAATATCTTTCAGGTACTTGTGGAAAGCATTGGTGATGGTTTCAATAGACCAGATAAAGATTCCTGCATTCCACACAAAGTCACCACTTTCAATAAATTTCTTAGCCAATTCAAGCTCAGGTTTTTCAGTAAAGGTCTTCACCTTTTTCACCTTGTCTTGCGGGCTGGAGTGATACTGAATATATCCATAGCCGGTTTCGGGTCTACTAGGCACAATTCCTAAAGTGATAAGCTTGGAGCTACCCTTCGCAGAGTTTATAGCCGTAGTGAGGTTTTCTTCAAATATGTTCTCCTTGAAAACCACATGGTCTGAAGGAGCCACAATCATTACTCCTTCGGGATCTTTCTGTTTGATCTTGAAAGCCGGGTATGCTACTGCAGCTGCTGTATTTCTTCCGATTGGCTCCAGCAAAATCTGATCGTCACTTAGCTCTGGAAGTTGCTCCTTCACCAGGCCGTAATAGCTCTTATTAGTGATTACATAAATGTTGGAGCTCGGACAAATATTAAGGAAGCGATCGTATGTCATCTGAATCAATGACCTGCCTGTTCCTAATACATCTAAAAATTGTTTGGGTTTATTTGCACGGCTGTAAGGCCAAAATCTACTTCCGATTCCGCCTGCCATGATCACTACATAGTTCTGTGTCATTTTTATACTATTCCTTCGTTAAGAAGATCACTGATGTGCAGAAAACCAACCACTCTATTGTGCTGATCTACCACGATTAACTGATTGATGTCGAATTGGCGCATCTTATTGAGCGCCCTTAAGGCATACTCCCCTTTGTTAATAGTTTTAGGATTGCTGGTCATTACCTCTTTAATGGTAAGAGAAGAAAAATCATCATGTTTTTCCAGCATTCTGCGAAGGTCTCCATCTGTAAAAATACCGACCAATTCTTTTTGGGCATTCACTACCGCGGCTGCCCCCAATCGCTTCTTTGAAATTACTAAAATACTGGCTTTAACCAAGTCATTTTCACCAACAATGGGCAATTCATTCTTCGGATAGATATCATCTACCTTTAAGTATAGCTGCTTTCCAAGAGCACCGCCCGGGTGGTATTTCGCGAAATCCTCAGTTGAAAAACCTCTGGCCCAAAGAAGACTCACTGCTAGTGCATCCCCTACAGCCAAATGAACTGTTGTGCTGGTTGTAGGTGCAAGGTTATTCGGATCTGCCTCTTCATCAATAATCGCTCTGATGGAATAATCTGAATGCTTAATCACATAACAGTCGGCATTGCTTACCAATCCAATAATTTTTGCTCCCGTTCTTTTTAACAAAGGAATCAACACCTTGATCTCTTCTGTATTTCCACTTTTGGAAATACACATCACCATATCCTCTTCTCTAATCATTCCCATATCGCCATGAATGGCGTCTGCAGCATGCATAAACATGGAAGGAGTTCCGGTAGAATTTAGGGTAGCCACTATTTTATTGGCGATGATGGCACTCTTCCCAACACCGGTTACCACCAGGCGGCCTTTCATGTTGAGAATGTCGTTGACAATGGCCTCGAATTCACCATCGATGTAATCGACAACTTTTTTAATGGCATCAGCCTCCTTGAGGAGAGTTTCCTTGGCTATAGTTTGAATATTTTTGCTTAAATTCAATTGAAGCGCAGGTTAAATTTGTGCGACAAATATAAGTAATGGTCTCATTCCAAATGGGTTTAGACAGATTAATATGGTAAGTGCAGAAGTCTTAAGAGCGAAACTTAAAGAAGTTTTCGGCTACGATCAATTCAGAGGAAATCAGGAAAAAATAATTCTAAACTTATTAGCTGGCCATAACACCTTTGTGATTATGCCTACGGGTGCCGGTAAATCGATGTGCTACCAAATGCCGGCCATAGTGCAAGAAGGTACTGCCATTGTAATTTCTCCTCTGATTGCCCTCATGAAGAATCAGGTAGACCAAATGAATGCCGTGGGTATAAAAGCCCGATTCCTTAATTCTACCCTCTCCAAATCAGAGATCAATAAGATTAAAAAAGCAACTTTGGCAGGAGAGCTAAAACTACTCTATATAGCTCCTGAATCGCTTACCAAAGAAGAGAATGTAGACTTTCTAAGCCAGGCAAAGATTTCCTTCGCAGCCATAGATGAAGCCCACTGTATTTCCGAATGGGGTCATGACTTTAGGCCTGAGTACCGAAGAATTAAATCCATCATCAACCAGCTGGGAGATATTCCAATCATTGCACTTACAGCAACGGCTACCCCCAAAGTTCAGCTCGATATTCAGCGGAACCTGCAGATGGAAGATGCCGACTTGTTTAAATCTTCCTTTAACCGCGAAAACCTCTACTATGAGGTTCGACCTAAAAAGGGGATCAAGAAACAGCTCATTAAATTCATTCGGGAGAATCAGGGCAAATCAGGAGTTATTTACTGCCTAAGCAGGAAGAAAGTGGAAGAGATTGCTCAATTCTTACAGGTAAACGGCTTCAAAGCCGCTCCCTACCATGCCGGTTTTGACCCTGCGGTTAGGATGAAGAATCAAGACGACTTCCTGAATGAAGAGGTAGATGTAATTGTTGCTACCATCGCCTTTGGGATGGGAATTGACAAACCCGATGTTCGATTTGTAATTCACTATGATGTTCCGAAATCTTTGGAGGGTTACTATCAGGAAACTGGTCGTGCAGGACGTGATGGACTGGAAGGTCAATGTATTATGTTCTATAGCTACAACGACATTCTAAAACTTGAGAAGTTCAACAAAGACAAACCGGTTACAGAAAAAGAGAATGCTAAGATTCTTCTGGAAGAAATGTCTTCCTATGCTGAATCTGCAGTTTGCCGTAGGAAACAGCTGCTCCACTACTTTGGAGAAGAGTATGACGATACGGCTTGCAAGAAAAACGGAATGTGCGATAACTGCCGTTATGATCGGGATAAGTATGATGGGCAGGATTACGTGCAAATAGTGGTTGAAGCCGTTGAGCAGACCGAACAACGCTTTGGAATGGGTCATTTGGTCAGTGTTATCAGAGGTTCTTCCAATCAATACGTAAAGAGTTATGGCCATGATAAGCTGCCTGTTTATGGCAAGGGTAAATCAGAGGATGAAGCACTTTGGAAATCAATTGTTCGTCAAACTTTACTCAATGAGTTCATTGAGAAAGACATTGAGAATATCGGCACACTTAAGCTTACTCAACGCGGACTTGACTTCCTGAAAAAGCCACATTACGTAGAATTCACTAAGGACCTCGATTTTAGCGATGTTGACCAGACTGAGGAAGAAAGCAATGAGACACCAGCTTCTCCAAATGCCGGCAACTCATTCGATAAAGTACTCTTCGATTTGCTGAAAGCCGAGAGAAGGAAAATAGCCAAGGAGAAAAACCTCCCTCCTTATGTAATTATTCAAGACCCATCACTTCAAGAGATGGCTACAACATACCCAACTACCGATGAAGCCTTGGCCAATGTGAATGGCATTGGTATGGGTAAGGTTCAAAAGTTTGGGCAGTCGTTTCTTAAAATCATCAACCAATATGTTCAAGACAATGAGATTGACATTGAAGATGTGGTGGTGATTAAGTCTTCTGGAAATAAGTCGAAAAATAAGATTTACATCATTCAGCAAATCGATAGAAAAATAGACTTGGAAGAGGTAGCGGAGCAGAAAGGCTGGAAAATGTCTGACCTCATAGATGAAATGGAAATTATCTGCTTTGCAGGAACCAGACTCAATCTTGATTACTATTTAGAGCAAGTAATTGATGAAGACCTTCAGGCAGATATCATCGACTATTTCCTTGACGCTGATTCCGATAGCATCGCTGAAGCCATGGACGAATTTGACGGAGAAGACATCACTGAAGATGATATGCGATTGATGCGCATTAAATTCCTCTCCGAACACGCAAATTAATTACCTTTGTTGCCTTTATTAAAAAGCTGAATACATGAGAATTCTTGTTTTGGGAAGCGGTGGCAGAGAACATGCCTTTAGCTGGAAAATTGCTCAGAGTCCTAAGTGTGAAGCCCTGTTTATTGCCCCCGGTAATGCAGGCACCTCCGAAGTCGGAACCAATGTGAACATTGCCGTAACCGATTTTGAAGGAATTGGAAACTTCGTAAAACAAGAAAAGATCGATTTAGTGGTTGTTGGCCCGGAAGACCCATTGGTCAAGGGAATCACCAACTATTTCAAAAACGACTCTGATTTAGCCCAAGTTGGTTTAGTGGGTCCTTCGAAAGAAGGCGCTCAACTGGAAGGAAGTAAAGACTTTTCCAAGCAGTTTATGGAAAGGCACCAAGTGCCCACTGCCAAGTCTAAAACCTTTACGGTTGAAAATCTGGAAGAGGGATTGAACTACGTTTCGAGCCATCCACTACCAGTTGTACTGAAGGCCGATGGTTTGGCAGCAGGTAAAGGAGTAATTATTGCCGAAACGCATGAACATGCGAGAGAAACGTTAACTGAAATGTTGGTTGACGCCAAGTTCGGTGATGCTTCCAGCCGTGTGGTAATTGAGCAATATCTGGATGGCATTGAGCTTTCTGTTTTCGTGCTTACTGATGGCGAAAGCTATAAGATTCTTCCTGAAGCCAAAGATTATAAGAGAATTGGCGAACAAGATACCGGCTTAAACACTGGTGGAATGGGCGCTGTTACCCCGGTCCCTTTTGCCAATGCAGAGTTTTTACAAAGAGTAGAGGACAGGGTGGTGAAACCAACGGTGAATGGACTGAAATCTGAAGGTATTGATTACAAAGGATTTATTTTCATTGGGCTCATGAATGTAAATGGCGACCCCTACGTGATTGAATACAATGTAAGAATGGGTGATCCTGAAACTCAGGTAGTGCTACCTAAAATTAAGTCGGACCTGGTTGATTTATTGGAGGCTACGGCCAAAGTAAATCTTGCCAATACAGATTACACCACGCATCCTGAAGCCTTCACCACCGTGGTAATGGTTTCGGGTGGTTATCCGGGAAGCTATCCAAAGGGTCAGGTTATTTCAGGAATTGATGCCGTAGACGGAGCCACTGTATTCCATGCAGGCACCAAACAAGGTGACCAGAACGAAGTTCGAACGAATGGTGGTCGTGTGCTGGCCATTACAGGAAAAGGTGAGTCGGTGGAAAAAGCACTGGAAAATGCTTATAATGGTGTCAGCAAAATTTCCTGGCAAGATGAATATCACAGAAGAGATATTGGTCAGGACATTTTAAGATTAATCAATAATTAAGGTCTAAAGCCGTTAGGCAATACATATATGAGTTGTAGTTGCGGAACTAGTGTAGAAGGAAAAACAGCAGGCTGTAATAACAACGGTGGCTGTGCTACCGGTGGCTGCAATAAACTCAATACATTCGACTGGCTATCCAACATGGATTTACCGGTTCAGGAAAAATTCAATATTGTTGAAGTCCGATTTAAAAATGGGCGCAAGGAATTTTTCAAAAACGAAAACTACCTCGATCTAGTAACCGGAGAGGCAGTAATTGTCGATGTTCCTGGTGGTCATCATTTGGGCCATGTCTCCTTGCAAGGGGAACTGGTTCGTCTTCAAATGAAGAAGAAAAACATTGAAGACAACGAAGAAATTCGCCAGATCTATAGAAAAGCTACGCTCAAGGATTTAGAGAAATTCGAGCAGGTTCGAAACCGTGAAATGCCGGCTCTTTATAGAACCAGAAACATCATTCTTGAGCAAAAGCTTAATATGAAGCTCACGGATATTGAGTTCCAGGCAGACAATACCAAAGCTACTTTCTACTATTCGGCCGATGATCGAGTGGATTTTAGGGAGCTGATTAAGGTACTGGCTGGTGAATTCAAGATTCGAATCGAAATGAGACAAATAAGCTTACGTCAAGAAGCCAGCCGCCTGGGTGGCATTGGTTCTTGCGGACGCGAACTTTGCTGCTCTACCTGGCTTACCGACTTTAAGAGTGTTTCAACTTCTGCCGCCAGATACCAGAATCTCAGCCTGAATCCAAGCAAACTTTCCGGCCAATGTGGTCGCCTAAAGTGCTGCTTGAACTATGAGTTGGACACGTATATGGAAGCTTTGGAAGATATTCCGGAGGTAACCAAAATCAAAACCAGTAACGGTGAAGCCAAGCTTCAGAAGACCGACATCTTCCGAAAAATCATGTGGTTCAACTATGGTGATGAAAACACCTGGCACCCCATTGCTACTGATAGGGTGAAGGAAATCATTGAGTTGAATAAAAAGGGCATAACTCCTGATACCCTAACGGAAGACAAGCTAGATCTGGCTCCAGCTGATACCGCTATCAATAGCGATCTGGAGAGAATGGATGAACGCTTTAAGAAAAAAGACGCTCGCAAGAAGAACAGCAGAAGAAAGGGAAAAGGTCAAGGACAAGCTCCACAGCAAAAGCAGGGACAAGCTCAGGGCCAGCCAAGAAGAAAGAAAAAGCCTAACCCAAATCAGCAGCAACAAGCTCAGGGTAACAACCAGCCAAAGGCTGAAAACCAAGGCCAGGCGAAGCATCAGAACAAGCGAAGAAAAAGTCGCAACTTCAATAAGAAGAACAAACCCAACAATGACCAAAACGCCTAAGATTCTCCTCTTTTGCCTGATCCTCCTGGTCTATTCATGCGATTCAAAGGGTGTATTTGAAGATGATCAGAGTTTCGATTCCAAGTCGTGGCACATGGATAACATGCCGGCATTTACCTTCGAAATTGAAGACACTACTCCTAAGGATGTTTTTCTTAAGCTGAGAAACGATCTAAATTACCCCTATCAGAATATCTATATCACCTATTACCTGCTCAATTCACAAAGAGAAGAAGTGGCTACAGAATTGGTAAATATTCCTCTTTTTGATGATGTAACAGGCAAACCTGAGGGAAAGGGGAATAGTATTTATCAATCTTCTATGCTGGTGTTGGAAAACTACTCATTCCCAAGCGCGGGAGAGTACACCTTCAAACTCGCTCAATATATGCGCAGCGAATCTCTGGATGGGGTGCACTCAGTTGGTGTTCGGGTTGAAGAGTCTAATTAGAATTTCACTTGAGCCCATGGTTTAAATCATGGGCTACTCCACCAACTCAATAAATCGGCTGATTTTATCCTTTACGTTAGGTCCGTTTTTCCAGTAGTCTCGTGAGTGCATCAGTCGGTAAGGCCAGGCCTTTAAGCTTAAATGAGTGGGCCGGTATACGAAGGTTTCTTTCACAGAGGAGCTGGTATAGAACGAATTGTCATCCGTAAAAATCAGTCCCAAATACTTATTCCTTCTGGTCAAGGCAATGTCAGCATAGAGAGAGTCTGACTTCATTTTAACAGGCAGCTCACTCTCCAGATCAATCAGCTTATTCTTCAAATACCAGTGAGGCTCGAAGCCTTTATCTATGGTCAGGCTCATTTCTATACTCTTATCAGAAACTTCTTGAGCATATTTCAAATAAGCCTTCAGCAGCTTTGGACCTTCATTTTTGGTATCCTCTACTTTCAGCTGACTAGGAGAAATAGAGGTTACCAAAACTACCTTTTGTCTGGCACGGGTAATGGCCACGTTTAGTCTATTCTCTCCTCCCGCCTGGTTGAGACTACCGAATTGGACATTGAATTTCCCTTTAGCATCTGGCGCATAAGCCGTAGTGAAAATGATCACATCCCGTTCATCACCCTGAACATTTTCAATGTTCTTCACAAAGAGATCAGCTTCTTCCATAAGCCCCTCCTCTTCCAGTAAATCGATAACCAGACCTTGTTGGACAGCATTGAAAGTAACGACTCCCAAACTGTATTCCGTTTTCTTTCGCAGATAAGATTTCACCACCTCAACCACCTGTTGAGCTTCAATGAGATTGCTTTGCTTCTCCCATTCCCCTTTCACTTTGATGTATTCAATAGCAGGCTCATTACCATTAGCCACCTCAAAATTTGGCAGCATGGAAAGCTTACCCTGATAAAAATGGTCATTAGAAAACTGAATTAGGGCCTGCGACTGACTTCTATAGTGGCCTCTCAAACTCACCTGCATTAAAAAGCTTCTGCTCAGCTCCAGCAAAGACTCCACTTCCAGCGCCATATCTTCCGACTCATCTTCCCATCGAACCCTGTAAAGATCATTTGGCCTTAGCTGCTGATCGTCTCCGGCAATAACCACCTGCTTGCCTCTATAAATGGCCGGAAGCCCTTTCTCCGCAAAACACTGGCTGGCCTCATCGAAAATGACCAGATCGAAAACCGACTCCATTGGGAAAATAGCCGAAACCGACTCAGGTGATGCCAGCCAACATGGCACCAGATTAAAAAGCTCTTGATAGAAACTATTAATCAGTCGCCTAATCGGCCAAATTCTTCGTTTTTTGGTCACCTGATGCAGAAGGTCACGATAGGTGACCATGTTATTGAGGCGATTGAACTCTAGCCCTTCATAGGTTCTCTCCTTGGCCTTTTGAAGCAGAATCTGATTGCTGACTTCCGACTTTTGCTCCACAGCCTGCTGCAATTCAGAAATCAGTTTATCGAATGACAATGTGGAAACGGTTCTGAGAATCGGGCTCTTGCTCTCAATATGATCTATCCATGCCAGGCGCAAGCTGTTGTCGAAGATCTTGAGAATCTCTCTCTTATCCTCCAAATGTAGGTCTACCAGCTTATCTACTATGGCCAATTCCTTTTCACTGAAGGAATCCCTTAGTTTATCGAGTTCGCAAAGTGTTTCGAAATCTCGTTTCACTGATTTCCTTAAGGCTTTCAAGAAATCTTCATCAGCCAGAAGCTTATCGATTTGAGGTGGCTCAATGTATTTATTCCACTTGTTACGCTTGGCGGGAAGCCCTTCTAAGGACTCTCTCAGCTCCTTAATCTTCGACCTAAATTCCTTAGCCGATAACTTATTCAGTTTGAAATACTCATTAAAATTGGCAAAGGAGTTGAATCTAAGCTTGCCATTAATGGCCATCTCAAGATTATCAATCCAGGCATTGATCTCCTCTTGCAATAGTGTCTTCGGAACGGAGTCTATCCAACCAACACTTCTCAGCTTAGTGAGCTGATGCTGAAGATTTAGCCGGTTGTCAATTTTCTCGGTAAGCACCTGTAAGGCCGCTTTATCATCGCGCAAGCCATTGGCCACCAGAATTCTCGCCAGCCTCAATTTCTCTTTGGAAAACCTCCACTTCATAGACTTCCAAACCGAAGTTTTGGCATCTGACCTTTGCTTCAGTATTTCCTGTACCTCACCTATTTCATTGGAAGGAATGGATTGCTCCACCCCATTTCCCTCGAAGCATTTGTTCAGCAGGTTTCGGGTATTCTTGAGCCAAAGCAATTCTGTTTGAGCATTGGGGAAGGCCGTCATTGGCCTGAAGAGCTTGTAGATTTCTTC
>JABXIP010000503.1 GCA_013373005.1 Cytophagia bacterium
CATGATTGGTCAGAGTATTATTAATGTAAAGTCTGGCGGAAGAGGAAGACTTTCTGGGGTTGTAGCTGCTGTGGCTTTACTGGCTTTTATCCTTTTCGGATCGGAATATATTGAGATGATTCCTATTGCGGCCTTGGTAGGAGTAATGTTTATGGTAGTCATTGGAACCTTCGCCTGGAGTACTTTCAAGATTGTCAATAAAGTACCGAAATCTGATGTGATAGTAATTGTTTTGGTGACAGCCTTAACCGTGATATTCGATTTGGCAATAGCTGTTTTTGCTGGGGTAATTGTTTCTGCCTTAGTATTTGCCTGGGAAAATGCTCTGAGAATTAGAGCCAGAAAATCCGTGGATGAGCATGGCATCAAACACTACGAAATTTACGGACCACTTTTCTTCGGTTCAATCAGCTTATTCAACTCTAAGTTTGAGGTAAAGGAAGATCCAAATGAGGTGATTATCGATTTTAAAGAGTCCAGAATTATGGATCAGTCGGCCATAGAAGCTATCAACAAGCTGGCAGAGAAGTATCAGAAAGAAGGCAAGAACATCCACCTGAGACACCTGAGTAAAGACTGTATCCGCATGATCAAAAAGGCAGAAAGCATTTGCGATGTGAATGTGCTGGAAGATCCGGATTACTTTGTGGCCATCGATAACTTCAATAAGTATAAGGCTGCGGAGGCTTAAAAAGCTTTTGTCCAAGTTCTTATTCGAATACCAAGCGATCCAATTATCGAATTGAAGTCACCATATCCTTGATAACCGACTTTAAACCTGATATTTCTGAAGAAATAATACTCAGCAGAAAAATTGACTTCAGGCTTATTTTGCCAGAAGGTTGTAGATAGGCTTATTGGAATATATTTTCTTCCTATGAAAATTTCTCTCTTCAGACCAACCAATAAGCCTACGTTGTTTGAAAGTGAACCCTCATGTTGAAACTGATTAATTCCAAAGCCAATACTTGGGATCCACAGATCAAACCTCGGTTCAATCGAGAGAGTTGAATTTTGAAATTCATAATTGTCTATGTCTACCGACTGATATCTGAAACTTGCCTCTAATTCAAACTCACAACTATGGATTATTTCTAGAATGGAAAGATTTGTATTAAGGTTGCTGCTTTGACTATTCCAGTAATATGACGCTGATGCTTTGAAATCAAAAGGTAATTGAAATCTGCTGGTATAGTCCATTGAGAGCCCGAACTGATCATTGACCAGGTCAAATCCACTGCCGAAATGGAGAAGTTTATTGTCAAAATGATCTATAATGCAATCTGGTACTAGAATTACTTCGTAGAACTTATTCTCCTTTATTTGGATTTTCTGCCTTTCAAATCCAATAAAGTCAAATATCAATATGTTACCTAATTCTATTTGTATCTCAAACTCACCATGTATGTTAGTTAAAGTGCCATTTTTTATGGAATCACTAAATACGGCAACTTGAGGTAGTGGCAATCCATCATCGGATGCAATGACTCTTCCTCTAATTATGATTTGCCCAAACGCCTCCTGAACAAGAAGAAGAAAAACAAAACAAGTCAGATATTTCAGCCTCATTTTAGAATAACAACTATTGTATAAATAGCCCGAGTCTAAAGATTGACAATATCTTTGTAATTCAACTACAAATCATGAAAGACAAAGTAGTCATCATCACAGGTGGATCATCGGGAATAGGTAAGGCGCTGGCCGTCACATTTGCCAAAATGGGCAGTAAGGTAGTTATCACCGGAAGGAATGAAGCCAGGCTCAATGAGGTGGCTCAGGAACTGGATCGGCTAAATGCTCCAAACCTGTGTCTTAAACTCGATGTCGCTAGCGAAAAGGACAACAAATTCCTCATCGATGAAACGGTAAAGCAATTCGGAGGTCTGGATATCCTGATCAACAATGCAGGCATTAGCATGCGTGCTTTGTTAGAAGAAATTGAGCTCGATGTCTTCAGAAAAGTAATGGACATCAACTTCTACGGAACGCTTTATGCCACTAAATATGCCCTGCCACATATCCTCAAGTCGAAGGGTTCGATAGTTGGTATTTCATCCATCAATGGCTATCGGGGCACTCCGGCCAGAACAGCCTATACAGCTTCCAAATATGCTATGAATGGCTTCTTTGAATCGCTTCGAACAGAAGTGATGCACAGAGGAGTACATGTTTTAGTAGCCTGCCCAGGCTTTACAGGGACAAACATTCGCAACGCAGCACTCACTGCAGATGGCACCTCTCAAGGGGAATCGCCACGAGACGAAGGTAAAATGATGACAGCAGAAGAAGTGGCAGACGGCATTATCAAAGCCATCAAAAAGCGTAAAAGAGATATTGTCTTCACCACTCAGGGTAAACTAGCCGTTTTCCTCAATAAATGGATGCCCGGCCGAATGGATAAGATCGTCTTTAATGTCTTTGCCAAAGAAACAGACTCGCCTTTTGGTGGGAAGTAATCAGTGGAACAGTTGAATGGAAATCAGTATTGGATCTCTTACTGATTTCCGTTTTCCGATCAACTAATAACGGTAGCAAACCCCACTGTATCCCTGCCTTTGCCGGCAAGCAAGTCCCCTTTAAGGGAAGAATTTGGATTGTTGATGATTTGAGATCTTGATTAAGAAACATGAATTGATTAGGCTTTTTAGCTTGGACAAAAGAGTTTTAACTTTCCCCCTTTTAGGGGGAATACAAGGGAGTAAGGGATTTCCGATTCAATGATTAACTAATTCACTGAAGACTAATCACTATCTTAGTAGAAAGTACCACAATATGTCTAGGTCAGAAATTCAGGAAAAAATTAAGTCGTTATTGGAAGATGCAGATCAAGGCACGCTGCAAATAGTTCACACTATTCTCAAGGGGAGTCATTCCGTACATCTCACTTATGAGGAAAAGGAGACATTAAAAGATAGATTGGCATCTTTAGAGTTGAATGAGGCTCAATTAGAAAGCTGGAACTTTGTCAAGAGTCAATTGGTGTAGCAATGAATCAATGCTAGAGGGAAGAGATAGAAATTTTTGGGATAAAATTAATGGAGTTAAGTATATAGAAATCCCAGTAGACCTTTCAATAGATTCTAAACCTGAAGAGATAAGACTGTATAATTCAAGAAAGTATATAATTAATGGAGTAAAGGTTATAGCCGTAATGTATCTATTTGCGGTGGTTTTCTTTTTGGGAAAATTCATTATAGGGTATGATGTGGTTTTAATTGATTTGGTGTGGCTTGGACTTATTGTGCTTAGTATTTGTGGACTCATTGCACTTCCCTTATTGGACAAAAGACCTAAGGTCATTATCAATCATATGGGTATTGAATCGAAGAATACTTATATATCTTTCAAATATGTTGTCAATATGTATATCGAAGAGGTGCCTGCTAAATATGACAAAGACTATAGATTAACAGCCATTGATAAGTATGGAGAAAAGAAACAGGTGCTTTTAACTGGAATTGGCCCGGATATTCATAAAACAGCTCAGATCATAGGTGGATATTATTCTTATTATTTAAATCGTAAAAAGTAGGATAGGCTAACCTCTTTCAGTTTTCCGATTAACTGATTACTGTTATACTGATAACTAATCTTTTCCCTATTTTCGAATAAGTCTGTAACTGCACCTAACGTACGAATGCGAGATATCCTCCAATCATATCTAAAAAGACTCACCAACCTTTC
>JABXIP010000126.1 GCA_013373005.1 Cytophagia bacterium
AACAATGCCTTAGTTGATGGGAATGTGGAGAAGAATCTTGAATTTCTACATGCAGCTTTTAAGAAAAGGAAATTCGAAACTCGCGAACTTCCGAGTAGTAGTAAAACAGCCTTTTTTGGAGAACGAATAGTTGATGAAGACTTACCTACTGTTTTGTTCTACATGCATTTCGATGGCCAGCCAGTAGACCCTGCAAAATGGGATCAGGACTATCCATACAAACCGGTATTGAAGGAACCCAATGACGATGGCACATTCTCTGAGGTAAGCTCTGTACTTCTGAATGCTCCGAAATTTCTTGATGATTTGAGAATCTTTGCACGCTCAGCTTCAGACGACAAAGGCCCTATCATTATGTTTTTAGCTGCACTGGATGCCCTGAAAGATTCCAAGGCTAAGCCCACCTTCAATATGAAAATCATCCTTGACCCTGAAGAAGAGCAAGGTTCAAAAAGCATGATCGATGCTATTGAAAATTATGGAGATCTACTGAAAGCAGACCATATGGTAATTTTCGATGGACCCGTTCATGACTCCAACCTGCCAACTTTAACTTTTGGCTGCAGAGGAATTGCAGGTTTTGAACTTACTGTTTTTGGACCACGAACGCCACAGCATAGCGGGCATTTCGGAAACTACGCGCCAAATCCGGCCCTCAGGCTTTCTCAGCTACTTGCTTCTATGAAAGATGATGATGGAAGGGTAACCATTCCCGGATTTTATGATGGTATCAACCTAACTCCGGAAATCAGGGAAATACTGGCTGCCGTGCCTGATAATCTTGAGCAAATCCATAAACGCGTTGGTATTGCAGAGGCCGACAAGGTAGGTTCCAATTATCAGGAGGCTATGCAGTACCCTAGTCTTAACATTCGAGGGATGAGCTCTGGTTGGGTAGGCGATGCAGCCAGAACCATAGTACCTGATAAGGCAGTAGCCACTATTGATATCCGCTTGGTACCAGAAACCGATGGAGTCAAACTTCTTAGACTTGTGAGAAAACATATTCAAGATCAGGGCTACTATATCATTGAAAAAAGAGACCCTACAGAAGAAGAGCGCAAGACTTATGGAAAAATTGCCCGCTTCGATTATGACGCTGATGCCATCTGGAAGGCCTTCAATACGCCTCTTGACTCTCCAACCGGGCAATGGCTTTACCAGTCTTTGAAAAATGTTCATCAGAAAGAGGTAGCAAGAATTCGTCTAGCAGGAGGAAGCGTTCCAATTGCTTTCTTTGTAAACGGACTGGAAATTCCTGCCGTATTAGTCCCTTTAGTAAACCCTGACAACAATCAGCACAGTCCAAACGAAAACCTAAGACTCGGTCATTACAGAAATGGAGTTAAAACTATTTTGGGAGTGCTTACGACTAGTATTGAGTAGAGCGATATGCATACAACAACCAAACGCAATACGCATATCTTTGTACACGGTACTATTTATGAAACAAAGTCAGTCCCGCAATAGGATACTCAGAGACATGCTTCACAAAGATTCCTTTCTCCTGAGCTACCTGCCTTAAGATGCCATTGAAATAATAGGCTACTGAGCCGGTGAAGTGAACTGGTAATTGATCGTAACCTTCATACTTCATCACATTTTTTGTAATGAAGGTATCGAAGCCAGCAGTAACCAATTGGTGCATATAGGGCTCATTGATATGTTGTCCGATAAACTTCGCGAAGCTGGCCAGAAAACGACCTGGCATAGGTTCCTGATAAATATGAGTCAGGAATTTATCTTTGGTTAGACCGAATGTCTCTTTGAAAATTTCTCTCAAATGAGCCGGCATATCCTTACGGTAGTAGTCAGTTACCAACATTTTTCCGAGGTAAGTCCCTCCACCTTCATCGGCAATGGCCCAACCCAGAGAAGGCACATTATGGGTAATCTTCTCTCCATCATAAAGGCAGGAATTGGTTCCCGTGCCAATAATACATGCAATACCGGGCTCTTCACCACAAAGCGATCGAGCAGCAGCCAGCAGATCGTGGTTTACATCAATTTTTGCTGAGCTATAGTACTTGGAGAGTATTCTGGCAATCTTCTCACGATTAGTTCCGGACGAACAACCTGTTCCATAGAAATAGATTTCCGCTACTTTATCGGGAATTTGGTCATACAAATCCTTGATCACCGTCTGCATCTCCTCCTCAGTCTGATAATAGGGGTTGATACCGGCAGTACGTGCCTGCTCAATAGAACCGTCACTATGAATCAATCTCCAATCGGTTTTGGTAAAACCGCTATCTGCTATCAGAACCTTTGCCATATTTCTTAGAAAGCATCAAAAATAGTTATTCAAATGAAACCTAAAACCAAGTCTTCTCGTGTATTCATTAGGTTTATATTATAAACCACTTTATAATTGTAAAAAATAGATCATGGAAGATAAAGAATTATCACCTCAGGAAAGTCTGGATCTCATTCAGCAGATGATTGGCAAAGCAAGAAAGCGCTACACGGATAATAGCTTCTATTTTCTTCTTTGGGGCTGGATAACCATTGTGGCCAGTCTGTTCCATTACATCACGGCAACTTACACCTCATTCGAATATCCTTATGCCGGATGGAGCCTTACTATAGTCGGAGCCATTTTGTCTATGGTGAAGGGCAACAAAGATGGCAGAACCGCCAAGGTGCATAACTATACCGACAAAATGTATGGCTGGCTTTGGTTGAGTTTGGGAGTAGCCATGTTCACCATCATTTTTAATGGTGAGTTTCTTAACTGGAATACAGTCCCCTTTATTCTCTTGCTTGCAGGGGTAGGCACTTCAGTTTCCGGAGCTATGATGAACTTTCCTCCTCTAAGAATTGGTGCCATTGTTTTTTGGTTGCTAGCTTTGGCGGCCTTCCGGGTAGACCCCAACCAACAAATGTTATTGATGGCTGCCGGAGTAGCATTCGGTTACCTGGTACCGGGTTACATTATGAAATCAAACGCAAAGAAGAATGGCATTTGAAGCCCTCGATCCTTTATTGCATTCTCAGCTTAGGCTGGCAGTGATGTCTCTTCTGATAAGTGTAGAAAGTGCTGATTTTGTGTACATCAAGGAGCAGACGGGAGCCACTGCAGGCAATTTGAGCGTGCAGATCGATAAGCTTTCAACCGCAGGTTACATTAGTGTAGAAAAAAAATTCGAGGGGAAGAAGCCTAAAACCACCTGTAAAATCACCAGCACCGGAGTCGATGCTTTTGAGAACTACGTCAAGAATATTCAACAGTACCTGAAGCCCTAAAAAAATTTGAAATTATAGTTTATAATATAAACCAGTTTACAATAGAATTATGAAAACAAGTCAATTACTCAACTCAATGCAACACACCTTCCTAGGGATGATGATTGTTGCAGCCCTTTTCGGTCAAAAGGCCAATGCTCAAAATGCTCGCATTTCTAAAGACGAAATGACAAAACTCTCCAGCTGGGTAGGCGAATGGAAAGGCGAAGGCTGGCAAATGGACCAGCAGACTCGTGAAAAAATGACTTTCTCAGTGGAGGAAAAAGTAGAATCTAAACTCGATGGAATGGCCCTATTGGTTGAAGGCAAAGGTATGTCTGGCGAAACATTAGGCCACCATGCCATGGCCATGATATACTACAATGTAGACAAGGCACAATATGACTTTCATTCTATAGTAATGCAAGGGCAGTCTACTATAGCCAAGGGAACATTCAACGAAGAAGGTCACTTCGTTTGGGGTTTTGAAGTACCACAAGGAGAGATTAAATACACCATCAAGATTGAAGGCAACAATTGGACAGAATCCGGGGCCTTCAGTATGGATGGAAACACCTGGTATCCTTTTATGGAAATGAATCTTCAAAAAGTAAAATAGCATGATTCATTCAACTACCGGGCTTATCCACACCATTTTTGCCTTGCTCGCTATGGTATTGGGTGGTGTGGTTTTGCTCAAAACAAAAGGAAACCGAACTCACATTAGAATAGGCTATGCCTATGTAGTTTGTATGTTGGCACTGAACGGTACAGCATTCGCTATATACAATTTCGGAGGCTTTTCCATTTTTCATGGCTTTGCCCTAATCAGCCTGGGAGCATTGTTAGGAGGAATGATTCCGGTTATCAGGAAAAGTAAAAATTGGTACCCAAAGCATTTCTACTTTATGAACTGGTCGGTAGTTGGCCTCTACAGTGCCTTTTGGGCCGAAACCGGTACACGATTGCTTGAAGGAAGACACTTTTGGTGGGTTGTAGCTTTGGCTTCCTTTGGCACCGCCATGGTAGGAATGGTGATTATTAACCGAAAGGCCAAGCAATTATTTGGCTAGCCCATTATTGGCATTTCATCATATGTTCTACCATTCAAAGTACGACCAGCAGCCTTCTTGTTTCTTCCGCCCCATTGCTTAAAAAAGAAGGCTACTTGAGCTTCTTCACATTGTTCTTGAATATCTAGGACCCAATCCACATTCATTGGCCTCGGTTTATGGCCACTTTCTCCGCCAACTATCACCCAATCGATACCTTCAAGTCTGAGGTTATGCAGGGGGCCAATCAAGGGTTCACAGCTTAAGAATTTGACCCTTGCCCTTGTATTCCTCAAATCATCAATTCTGTGGAGAACTCTCTCATCCTCAACCGAAACTCCCATCCAAATATTATGAGTCCATTTTAGTTGAGAACTAAGTTCCAAAAGTCTTTCAGACCTTTTGGTCAAAACTTGAAATACATGTTGTGGATTTTCATGCATTGACCTAAAAACCTTCTTAATGAAATCAAGAGGAACATCCGGATGAAACAAATCGCTCATTGAGTTTACAAAAACCACTTTAGGCTTTTTCCATTTGTAAGGAGTGTCGAGTTCTGATGGATGAATTCGGACTTTAAAAGCATCTTTATACTTTTCAACACCCATTGCCTGTAGTCTCTTGGCCATTCCTTCTGCATAGCAGAACTTACATCCTGCCGATACCTTAGTACATCCGGTTGTTGGATTCCAAGTCATTTCTGTCCATTCGATACTTGATCTACTCATGAATTACAATTTTTTGTGGTGGTGAAAGTCTATGTATGTTCGAACTAGTAGTCTTTATGTTATTGATTCGCCCACTTGATATCAATTCCTTGAGAACTGCATTTGCATGCCTTGGCAAAAAACCTTGATCCAGGCTATAATTATAAACCTCTATATCACTTGATAACTCACCTGATAAAATTTTAGTCTTTAAATCTCTTTCAAAAATATTGAGTTTTTTGGGAAGGTTTTCACTTGGGAATAGAGACCATTGTCCAGTGTTTAAATATCCTTCTTCATCAATGTTGAAATTTGCATCTCCAGAATGTGGATTTATTTTCCATGCAATATTCAGAAACTTTTCTAATCCCAATGAATGATTAGACCCAAAGATTAATCCATAAACATTAGATCCCTTCTTAATTGAAAATGGAGCTAGATGATATTCTTTACCAAGCAGTGCCTTATAATATTCGAATATTACTCTATGGCTGTGAACCGGTCTTGATTTATCAAAATCATTCTTAGTAAGAGCAATATAGTTTTGGAATTCTTCTTGTTCATTAAACCTTCTAACGAACGAAGATGAAATGAAGAATATAAAATCAGTCCTCTTTAAAGAGACTAGCATACTGAAAACATCCTTTGTAATCTCCTTAATTCCATACTGATCTAGAAAAATTAACCTAGGCGACTGATCTGACTTCATCCTAAAGTATTGCTCTTGGAAAAACTCTTTGAAGGGCTTTTGATATAATTCTATCTTATATGGAACACCCGAAGCAACTCTTGAATGCACAACTTCTTTAAGAACATTAAATTTACGTTTTAACTTCTCATTCAAGACAACCCTAAGGTTCAAATTATTGCTATTAATTGCTTCGTGATGAGAAGTGAGTTCTTCAATAATTATTAGCGGACTTCCTGAATTACCTTCTGAGTCTTTACCTTCCCCAGAAAAGAAATCATATATAAAAATATCATTCCAATAGATTTTTCTCGCCTTGGTAAAAGTCGGTAACCAAGCTTTTAAATACTCTCTAAAAATCTCAAGTTTGATTTTGGTACCAAAATCAAACTCATTCTTGTGTATGTCTTTTGCCATTTAATTAAGCTGCCACTGCTTTAAAAGTAAAGTTAAACTTGCATAAATACAATATAAATCACCCCAAGCACCCCATGAACAACTTGTTAAAAACTAATGACAGTAAGACTACTCGCAACTTTGGTGGGAAAACTGAGTTATATGGTTATGACTTTTTCACGAAAACTTCTGAGTCTAGTACTTTTAGCCAGCCTTTCCTTAGTCCTCACAACGTGTAGCAGTGATGATCCTGAACCGGGTGGAGGAAATGGAAATAACAATCTGAATATTGGCGCTGTGGGTTCTTCGGCCAATGATCTGCTTTCTTCAGCTAACTATACCAGCATACAGGTAGAAATTCAATATGCAGCAGGATTTGCACCTCCACAAGGAAG
>JABXIP010000316.1 GCA_013373005.1 Cytophagia bacterium
ACTGGCTTAGCGCCATTTTCACCATTGCCATTCTGTTGGTCGCATTTGGCGTGATGAGTGTTCAGGATACCAATCCGAAAAGCGAGAAGAAAAATGAGGCTTTTCCATCTTCAGTGAACATCGATTTGAACTCACGGAATGATTCAATTTTGGTTAACATTCGAAACGGATCTTTGGAATTTGATATTGATCCTCAGCCTCAAGACAACGACAGTTCAGCTGTTTCCAAGGCTATTTTGGAATTCGTTTCTTCTCCAGAGTCAATAAAAGTTGGCCTAAACTCATCGGGAGAAGTGACTTCTATTGCCAAAAATGGCTCTTCTCTCAATGGACATGAACTTACAGTCTATAAAAAAGCCTATGCCCGACTCAGCTCTTTTTCTCAAAAATCTAATCCTTCCAATGGTGAACTGGAGGAACTTAGAGAACAACTCAAAGCAAGAGAAGAGGAAATTGCGAGAAGACAGAAAAACGCCACCCAAATTTTTCTAGACAACAATGGAAAAATAGATTCAGTATTGGTTAATGGAAGGCTTGTCGAAGGCGAAGAAAAGGAAAGATATGTTAAAGAATTTGAGCAAAGCAGGGTTTATAGCTCTTACAATGATCAACTGCAAGCACTCGAAATGCAATATCATCAAGTAAGTAGCCAGGTGGAGCAATTGCTTAACTCTCAAAAACACTTAGACCAAAATAAGATCCGACAAATTAAGGAATATGAGAATAGAATGGCGGTTTTAGACCACCAGATACAGCAGGTTAAAAAAGCAACACAATATAACCGGCAAATAGAACAAGAATTAATAAAGAGGGACCTTGAGAAGCAATATCTCAGACTTCAGGATTCACTTAAAAAAGTGGCCTACCCCGGTAACACAATGGATTCTTCCGAAGTGGCTTGGATAAACAAATATCAGGCACTACTGAAACCTATAGAAGAACGTCTAATGGAACTCAACTCTTCTATAATGCCAGACAACAAACGTAAAATTGAAGTCTTAGAGCGTCAACTTAAAGAAATAAAGGCTAAAGTAAATGTTAATGAAGAGTTTGTAAATATTGCTGTTCCAAAAGGAGGGGATCAGAGGCTTGAATTTGCCAAGATATTCCTTGTAGATAAAATTCACCCAAATACCTTAATCGAGATGGACGGAGAGTTTCATCCTTCAATGAAGTTCGCAGACTTAACGAAAGAAGATATTCTGTCGATCGAAAGCATAGACATAATAAGCGGAAGTGAGAAGTTGAAACAGGGTGCAGGAGACCTAATCGAGGGAAAATCCCAAATAATGAGACTTAACAAGACCCCACTTAGACGAAACGTTACAAGCGATCAACTGTTAAAAAGACTGAACGAGAGGTTATCTACTAAGGAAGAATGTCTTGAGGTTCCTCTTCTTGAAGGGGAAGATAACTCATCTCTTGTGCAAATGATGTTTAGGGGCTTTGATGGAACATCTAATCAGAAACTTATAATGATTGATGATACCATAAGAGAAGAACAGAATTTCAAAGATATCAATGACATTGACATTAGCCGAATTGAAAAGATCCAAATCATTAAAGGTCGGAAAATGGAAGAATTTGTTCCTAAGAGAAAGCTCAAAGGAATTGAGCGCATAATCAAGGTCATTTATAAGAAGTAATTCAAAGTCGCCCTGTGCGGCTTTTTTTTATACCCCTTCTCCACCCTAACCATATTTAACTGTCTTGTATTGCCCTGATTTTCTATATTGATGAAGAAGTTGCCTTCAACCGGCAAATTTACTTTTCAACAATACACCTATGAAAAATCTTCGGCACGGGGTTCTGCTATTGACCCTCATACTTTTTTCACAAACCTCCTTTGCTCAGGAATGGCAAAACCTCATTGGCAACAATCTCAACGATTGGGAAAAACTTGGCGGTAACGGAACCTATAGAATCGAGAATGGAACCATCATCGGCACCACTCAGAAGAATACGCCCAACACCTTTCTGGTCACTAAAAAGGAATACAGCGACTTCATTCTAGAATTCGAAATATTTGTAGATCCTGCCATCAACTCAGGCGTTCAAATCAGAAGTCATAGCATCCCATCTTACCAAAATGGCCGTGTCCATGGCTATCAGGTAGAAGTAGACCCAAGCCCTCGGGCCTTTACCGGTGGCTTGTACGATGAGGCCAGAAGGCTGTGGCTTTATCCGCTTTCGCTGAATCCTAAATCGCATGCTGCCTTTCAAAATGGGGTATGGAACAAGGTTAGGGTTGAAGCAATTGGATCGAGCATCAGAACCTGGGTAAACGGGATTCAGTGTACAGATTTGGTAGATGATTTAACAGCCAGTGGATTCATAGGCCTGCAGGTTCACAGTGTGGGCGACCAGGATGTGAACAAGGAAATCAAATGGAGAAATATCCGAATTCTCACCCAGCAGCCAGAAATGTATCGACTGGAAACGGACCCAATCGTTCCTGAAGTAAGCTTTTTGGTGAATCAGCTTTCAGAGAGAGAAAAGCGCGAAGGCTGGAGATTACTTTGGGATGGAAAAACGTCTAATGGTTGGCGCGGTGCCAAGCTGGATGGCTTCCCTGAAAAAGGCTGGGAAATGAAAGATGGCGTGTTGACAGTTCTTCAAACCGATGGCGGTGAGGCAACAGGTCCGGGAGATATCATAACCGAAGAGCAGTTTGCCAACTTTGAGCTCCAGCTTCAGTTTAAGATTACTGAAGGGGCCAATAGTGGCATCAAATACTTCGTAGACCCGGAACTTAACAAAGCTACGGGCTCAGCCATTGGCGCAGAATTTCAAATTCTAGACGACCGTAATCACCCCGATGCCAAAATGGGAGTAAATGGGAATAGAACGGTAGGATCTCTTTATGATTTGATTGCCGCAGAGAATTTATCGATTCCCGGAAGACCCAAGCAGTTTAAAGGAGTTAATGCCTGGAATGAAGCGCGTATAGTTTCTAAAAATGGCAAAGTAGAACACTGGCTAAATGGAGAAAAAGTAATTGAATATGATCGATTCTCACAGATGTTCAGGGCCCTGGTAGCCTACAGCAAGTATAAAGGCTATGAAAATTTCGGCCAATGGCCTAAAGGTCATATCCTGCTGCAAGATCACGGTAATACTGTCCATTTCAGAAGCATCAAAATCCGAGAATTTTAAATAACAATTCCATACATTATCTACTTTTAAGTCTATGGGCAAAAAAGTATTGATTACAGGAGGAACTGGCCTTGTTGGTACTCATCTAATACCAATGTTGAAAGCAAAAGGCCATGAAGTTGTGGTGCTCAGCAGATCTAAAGACGCCTCTAAACCTTACCCCATTTTTGAATGGGATTATAAGAAAGAATACATAGAGGCTGGCGCCTTCAAAGGGGTTGATACGGTAATACATTTGGCCGGAGCTAGTGTAGCAGAAAAGCGATGGACCTCAGAGCGCAAAGACGAAATCTACAACAGCCGAACCAAGACATCCTTCTTGCTTTACAAAACCTTGAAAGAGGTGCCGAATGAAGTAAAAACCTTTATTTCGGCTTCAGCCATTGGCTATTATGGTTTGGATACAGGAAATATTAATTTGAAGGAAACAGCACCTGTTGGAAACGACTTTCTGGCCCATGTGGTAGACGCCTGGGAAACGTCAACCTCCAAAGTCACGGAACTAGATATTAGATTGGTTCAATTGAGAATTGGAGTGGTTTTAGCCAAAGAAGGCGGAGCATTGGTAGAACTTTTAAAACCACCCGTAGCTGCTCCTCTGGGCAAAGGCAGCCAGTATATGAGCTGGATTCATATCGATGATCTCTGCAAAATGTTTGTTCATGCACTTGAAAATGAACAAATGCTTGGACCCTATAATGCTGCAGCACCAAGGCCAATGACCAACAAAGAACTCACCCGAGAAGCCGCTAAGGCCATGGGCAAAACCTTTATTCCAATACCTGTTCCCGGCCTTATTTTAAAAATTATGTTAGGTGAAATGGCTAAAATGGTGATTGGAGGCAACCGGGTGAGTTGTGAGAAAATAATGGAGACCGGATTTCAATTCGATTACCCAAAACTGGCAGATGCACTTAACGATTTAAAGTCACAGCGCTTAGTTCGCTAACCCTACGTTCATCGAAACTTAAAAGAACTTTGACCGGTAGAGTTCGTTTACAGAAAGGTTTTCACCTATGTTTAACACAAATTGATCAGTATGAGCACCGAAGATAAAATCAAACAAGCTTTTAGAGACCGCGACTGGAACGAAATCAAAACCCACGATTCATGGGTGATTTTTAAAGTGATGGCAGAAATGGTAGAAGGCTTTGAAAAGCTTGCCAAAATAGGCCCATGTGTTTCCATTTTTGGTTCGGCCAGAACAAAACCAGGATCAGAGTACTATACAATGGCCGAAGAAATTGCAGCCAAGCTGGTGCGCCATGGTTATGGCGTGGTTACCGGAGGTGGACCAGGAATTATGGAAGCCGGAAACAAGGGAGCCAAAAGTGAGAATGGAAAATCTGTTGGTTTGAATATTGAGCTTCCGCACGAGCAAGGCAACAATATCTATATAGATCCAGATAAGCTTATTTCCTTCGATTACTTCTTCGTGAGAAAGGTAATGTTCGTGAAATACTCGCAAGGCTTTGTGGTTATGCCCGGTGGTTTTGGCACACTCGATGAAATGTTTGAAGCAATTACACTTATTCAAACCAATAAAATTGGGAGGTTTCCAATTGTGCTGGTTGGAGAAAAATTCTGGGGCGGACTGATAGAATGGATCAAAGACACCATGCTCGCTGCCGGAAACATCAGCGAAAAAGACCTCGACCTTTTCTGCATTGTAGAGAACCCGACAGATGCCGTTCGGGTTATAGATGAGTTCTATTCTAAGTACTTGCTATCTCCGAATTTCTAATGATAAAACATATTCTTTTCGACTGCGATGGTGTTCTCATAGACACGGAAATTGTAGCAGCCGAAGTAGTAACCAACTGGCTCAATTCTGAAGGGGTTGACATTGATATTGAAACCTTCATTTCAAACTATACGGGCAAAACTTTTACCGATATACTGAAAATCCTTAAGTCGAAAAGGCAACTGGCTGAAGACATAGAAACCGCACAAGCGGTAAAATTTATGGATGCCGAAATTCGAAGAAACATGCGCCCTATTGCAGGTGTGGATCAAATGCTCGCCTCGGTGCCATTTACTTCTAGCATGGTTTCAAACAGTGCGGCAGACTATGTTTTTGAGGCTATTCAAATGTTGGAAGCCAATCATATCTTCGAAGAACGCGTTTTCTCTGCAGAAATGGTTCCGAAAGGAAAACCAGATCCGGCAGTCTATCTCTTGGCTTTGGAAACGCTCGGCTTAGACAAAAACGAAGTGATAGTTGTAGAAGATAGCGTTGCTGGAGTAACCGCTTCAGTTGCAGCAGGCCTTAAAACTCTTGCATTTCTTGGAGGAACTCATGTAAGAGACGGTCATGCTGAAAGGCTTTTGGCACACGGAGCGCATGAGGTTATTCACGACCATAACATGCTTTCAATTTATTTTGACAAGCTTACTTAACTTATTTAATAAAGACCCGGACTTGTATACAATTCCGGGTCTTTATTTATTGAATCAATTCTTCTTCTGAACTACATCAAAATCATAATTTATTCTCCTTTTTAGATAGTCTTTCAGTGGTTCCAAACCGATTGACTTTCTTCTTTGGTCTACAAGTTCAGGTGACTGAATTGGGAAGGGAATGAGTTCGCGCTTTTCATTATACTGAAACTGCATTCCAAAAAGCTGAGGTTTTCCATCGTTCACTAAAATTCGATCATGAATTTTTGCGTATTCTATACAGCTACCCTCTCCATTTTGGCAAGCCTCTTTTATCATTGATAGATAATCCTTTCGTACCTGATCATCGGGGTGATGGTTAATGACCAAAAGAGGAGCATCAGCCGCTAGTTTTCCAACCATCGAATAAGTAGGCCAGCCATGTTTGACTATTAACTCCTCCATTTCCATAAAGTTGTTTTTAACAATGAACTCTTCTTTCAAAAAGCTGAGTGGGTAGAACCAATGAGGAACGGATCCCGTTTTTGCAAATTCCTCTTTGGCCAAATCGATGTAATAATCTAACGATTGGTCTCTCATAATCATCTTCAGCAAAGCCTTAGCATACTCCGGATTTTGAAGTACACCATTTCTCTTTTGATACTTAACCAGCTGTTGATCCTCTATTTCAGACCATCTTTCACTTCTGGTCAAAGAGTATAAATTAAAGTCGGCCAAAGGCTCCAAATGCTTATTATTAACCAAGGCAGATTTCAGAAAGTAAAAGGCAGTGTCAACCTGATTCATTAGGGCCAGGGTCGTTGCCAATTGATAGGCGTTTTCTGAGTTACTTGGGTCAGACATAAAAGCCATACCAAAAGACTTCATAGCATTATCAAGGTCACCTTCCTTTAAATATTTCTCTCCTTCAATTTGGCCGAATAGCATGGCGCTGCAAGCCAATAACATTACAGTAATTTTTAGAATTCTCATTTTTCAATACGTTTGAGACACCAAATTATCGGGGGCTTCAGGAAGTAGTCTATGACTGTAAGGAAAGAACAGCTTAAGCTTAGGATTCGCTTAACTCATTATCTAACCAAGTCAAAAACCTAACCAAACCTGTAGAAAAGGGTCCTTACTAGATGTTTTCCTGCTTTATGAACACCTTGCACAATTCACAATAATCAAGATGAAAATCTCCTCCTACATAAAATCCCTTTTAGCTGGCCTTGGCCTATGGTTATTCTTTGGGTTGATCCTTATGTATGGGTCTAACAACAGCAACTACACAATTATTTTCTCAGCTTTTCTCGCTTGCATTTCCGTCTGTGGTTCTTTGGTAGTAAAGCATTGGCTAATGCCTGTATTGGTTGAAGAGCAGAACTCATTTAGGTTTCTAACAAGGTCTATATCAATTATTCTAGTGGTTTCAATACTCATCCTAGCTTTTAATATTCTCTGTATTGGCTTTCTACCGGGATTAAATGTGAAATCCATGCCCTTGTTCTCCAGAAGCTTTTATACAATCCTCTTTCTTGAAATAATCATTCTGTCATTTTCGGCCTTTATAGAGATGAGAGAACATCAATTAAAATCGCTGAGGGAGAACTATGAGCTTAAACAGATTGCACTTGAAAAAGAAGTTGAATCCAAAAATCAAGAGTTGAACCTCCTCAAATCTCAAATACAACCACATTTTCTATTCAATTCATTGAACACAATCTATGGCCAGGCATTGAAAAAATCTGATGCCACCGCAAGCACGATTCTTGAACTTTCGGAATTACTCGACTACATTCTCTATTGTACTCAAAAAGAAAGTGTCGCTCTTGAAACAGAAGTGAAACAAATTGAGCGACTAATTCAGCTTGAAAAAATTAGGTTTAATGATACGCTGGAAGTGAGCTTTGATTATCCCGAAACAGCTGATTCAAATATTTCTGTTCCACCAATGTTGTTTCTTCCTTTTGTTGAAAATGCCTTTAAACATGGAAAGCAAGAAAAGAACAAGCTGAAGTGCTCATTCTCTCTTCGTTTAGAAAATGGGGCTATTTGTTTCCGTTCAAAAAACAGAAGTGGAGAGGCGCAAGAAAGTGATTCAGGAATAGGATTAAAGAACATTAGGAGAAGGCTGGACCTACTTTATGGCCAAAACTATTCCTTAAATTTAGGCTATGCAGAGGGCTATTATCTGGCAGAGCTGGTAATTCCTAAAACTAGAGTAGTTTAAAATGAAGATCAATTGTGCAATTGTTGATGATGAACCCACCGCCAGAGATATTCTGGAAATTCACATTGGGCAAATTGATTCACTACACTTAATCGGAAAGTGCAAGAATGCTGTGGAGTTCATGAATCTAACGGCAAATCATAAGATTGATCTCTTATTTCTGGATATCAACATGCCCGATATTACCGGTATAAACCTGGCCAAGGTACTAGATAAGAAGATTAAAATAATTTTTACCACGGCCTATAGAGAATATGCTGTCGATGGATTTGATCTTCAGGCTGTGGACTATTTACTAAAGCCCATTTCTCCTGAAAGAATTAAGCAATCTGTAGATAAATACATACGTGAGAACGCACCAAAAGCCGATGACAAAATCGCTAATTCCTGTTTTATTGATATCGTTTCTGACCGCAAAACCTTAAGATTAGACTGCAATGAAATAGTCTTTATTGAGAGTCTGAGTGAACAGGTTTGGATACACACTGAGAAAGAGGTGATTAAGACTAGAATGAATATTAGCTCTCTGGAACGGCTCCTTAACAAAGACCTATTCATAAGAAGTCACCGAGCTTTCATTCTTAATAAGGGACATATCAAGTCATACAGTAAATCCCATATTTCAATTGGAATAAGAGACATTCCGTTAAGTAGAAAGTACAAAAACGAAGTTCTGGAGTCTTTGAACGCCAATTAAAACCTACCAAACTTCAGAACTATGCCATAACTCATTCCATCAAGAACAGAGGCGCTAATTATTTCTTGTTGGTTACTCTGATTTAGCAAGCTGGTTCCTGAAACGCTACGGTAGCTGGCACCAAATCCGAGTTTCATGAATTTGGCTACGTTGATTTCCAATTCTGCACCAGCTTCTAGGGAGAAAAAGGCTTGTGAGCCAGCCGGATTAACCGCACCCACAGGGTTGTCGGCATCAACATAGGTAAATCCTCCTCCTCCAATGGTCACAGGAATGTTCAAGTGAATCTTACTCTGAGGAAAAAGTGTATATTCAATAGCTAAACCACCATAGCCACCTTCAAGACGAATATTCTTATTAAGCTCTTGATTAAAAAAGCCTCTGGTTATAAAAGCATTGCCACCAACACCAACACCAAAGCTCATATAGGGATAATACATCACTCTTCCACCCAGGAGAATAGATGGAGTGTTATTGATCTGAGTATATCCCGTATAAGAAGCCAAGCCAGCTCTAAATTTCCTCTCTGGCTTAACTCTTTCTTGTTTAACCCTTTCCGGCTTTTCCCTTTTCACTTTAGGCTGCGACTTCTTATTCGATTCAGCTATTTCATCCCAAACAGAGCCTCCTGTAGAGTTGGCTGTTGTATAAGTAGGCTTTAAAAAAACTGAATGATCTAAAGTGGCCGGTCTATAATCATAAATATAGGGCTGATAGGGTCTGATTTGAAGTCTTGGAATAAAGATACTTGTCCGTGCAAGCATACCTGCTCTATCTCCCTTTGATGTTGAGCCAAAGGAGTCTATGCTATCTCTAATCACTTCATTTGGTATGGAATTCTGCAATGCCAACGAGTCGGCATTGGGCTCTGCATCTTCAAAATCTGATGGAACAGGTTGCGTAACCTGGGCCAGAGTATCCTTAGCTTCAGGCTCAACCTCTTTTATGGGTTCTGAAACCGATGCCTTTTGCTTAGATAGGGTCAAGGAGTCCTGATCTTCAACAGGTTTTGGAATTACCTTCTTCCTTAGGAGCACCTGGCCTTTCATCTCTCGCATTTCCATTTGCTGGCCAGTAAAAAGCTCATTTAGAACTATAGAGAGCCTTGTTTTGCGATTGATACTTACTCTCTTCTTTACATCAAAAATCTCTGAAGAATAAACAAAAGATAAATCCTCCGTTTCCAAAGACTTCAAAATTTCCTCGATGGAAGTATTCGTAAACCTCACGCTAACTTCTCTATTCAACAGGCTTCCCTGTTGGCCAAAAAGCAAGACTTGGCCAAAGAATAGAAGTGCAAAAATGGTTGAAGCTCTCATGAAAATGCTGTGGTGCAAAGTTAAACGTTTGAGCCTGTAAATCACTGATAGTGAAATAACAGGCTCAGACATTGTACGGTCAATTAAAAGTTTCGGTCGTTAAAACTTGCCGAATTTCAGGTTGAAAGATGTACTGAAGCCTGTCATGGCATCTCTGTCGAGAATTCTTTCACCAGAACCCAGATAAGTTAGCTCCATATCTGAGGTAACTCTGTATTTCAAGCCAATTCCGAACCTGACAAAAGGTAGTAAGTTGAATTCAACATCTACTCCTGGCTCTACTACAAAGAAAGCATGGGCATCTTCAGATTCGTAGAACTCAAAATCTCTGTTAGATCGAACATAGGAGATGCCACCTGCACCAACGGTAACCGGAAAGCTCAAGTGAATTGGGCTGTTCGGCATGGCGATGAATTCTAACATTAGTCCTCCATAACCTCCGGTTGTAATGTACCTGTCGTTGAGGTTGGCATCAAATCCTCTTTCAGTAATGAAGCCCGTTCCGGCTAATCCAATTCCGAATTGATGATTAATAAGCCAGGCTCCCTGACCACCGATAGTGATTGCATCGGAATTTCCAATTTGAGTGTAACCCACAGTAACTGCTCCGTAACCTCCGTTTGAGCGAATTCCCCCATTGTTGAAAAGGGTTCTCATCTGTGAATCTTCTTGTGCTTGCAGGTTCATCGCTGCGAAGAACACTGCCACCAATAAAATGGCTTTGAATAATTTGTTGTTCATGATATTTCGAGTTGTTATTTCTTAATTACAAGAGCCGCCACTGACCAAAATGGCATCTTGTTTTTCAGTAAATGATGTGTTAAAAAGTATTTCTAAAGTGTTTAAAATGCTATCCAAATCTTCCTGATCGTACCTTGCTGTTAAAGTGCAGCTGGCAAAAGCAGGATTTTCCAGTTCGAAATGCACATTGTAAGCGTTGCCTATGTCTTCGAAAACATCATCCATTTTGGCGTTCTCAAAAACTAGACTTCCGGTTTGCCAGGCCTGAAAGTTTAGATTGGAATTCTCTGTTTTCTCCAACAAGCCATTCGGCCCTAAAGCCACTCGTTGACCCGGAGTAAGCACCACCTTCTCATCGGCAGTAGAAAAGCTGACCTTTCCTTCAACCAAGACCAGTTCAAACCCCGAATAGGATGTTGCTGTTTTTAGGTTGAAAGAGGTGCCCAAAACCAATGTTTCAGTATCGTCTGCCTCAATAATAAATGGCCTTTCAGTATCGCGCTCCACTTCAAAGAATGCCTCCCCTTCGAACTCTACCCTCCGTTCATTTCCAAACTCCTCAGGATATTTTAAGGTTGCTCCCTCTTTCATGGTTACCAGCGTGCCGTCAGGCAGTGTGATGTCCGTTTGTTGCTGAGCAGTGAAAATCATTTGCTGAGGAGCCGTATACATCAGGCTTTTTACCAGAAAAGCAGCCGACACAATAAAGATCACGGCAGCGGCTACTCTCCAGAATATTCTATTGTTGGCCGCTTCATGTTTGTTGAGCTTACCTTGAACACCCTTCCAGTTTTCTTCCAAATCAATACTATCAAGCAAGGAAAAAGACTCCGCATTCGCCCATAGCGACTTGAGTTGTTGAATATATTTTGAGTTTTCTTCCGACTCGGCCATCCATGCTTCCATAGCCTCTCGCTCTTCGGTGGTAACCGTATCGGAGAGGTACTTCAGCATCAATTCGTTCGATATGTCGTTAGGGTTTTTCATTGCTTTTCATAAGTATGACGTGTGAGCAGAAATTCACACGTACGAATGATTAAAAATTTTTTCCATCAGCCACCAATCCATATGGATATGGCTAAAATGAGCGTCTTCAAATACGGATAAATATCCTCTCTAAGCCTTTTTAAGGCCTTACTTATCTGGGTCTCAACCGTTCGCTTAGAAATGTTGAGCTCTTCGGCAATCTCCTGATTCTTTTTGCCCTCAAAGCGATTCATTTTGAAAATGATCTGGCATTGCTCAGGAAGTTGGCCTATGCTATGGTATATCTTCTCTTCCAGTTCAGATTGGAGCATCAGGTCTTCGCTATTGAGTCCTTCCAATTCGGCACCAGCCTTAATTTCCATATGATGCTTCTCTCTGGTTTTGGAAGACCTGATCATATCGATACATCGGTTTCTCACAGATTGATAAAGGAAGGCCTTGAGTGAGCTATGAAATTGCAGCCGCTCTTTTTGTTCATAGAGCTTCACAAAGACATCCTGAACCAAATCTTCGGCAGTCTCTTTATCGAGGGAGAACTTGGTGGCAAAAAGCACAAGCACCTTGAAATATAACTCGAAGGTTTCCTGAAAGGCAGTTTCATCTCCTCTGGAGAGGCGTTGTTGAAGGGCAGTGTCCTGATCGGATGACATGCTACAAAGTAGAAGAAAAATGATGAATCACTGTTGTAAAATTTCTGAGGATTAACTTACTTTGAATTTCAAAGTACTTTTGACATGTCAAATAAATACATAGAAGACATAGCCGAGATCCGTCAAATGATGGAGAAATCATCTCGCTTTATCTCCCTCAGTGGTCTTTCTGGCATAATGGCTGGAATATACGCGCTCATTGGCGCCTTCATTGCCTGGAAGTTGGCTTATACCTCTGAACAGATGATTTATGGCGAACCGACTAATCGCGATGTTTGGGGCAACTTAACTTACTTGATTTTAGATGCTGCAGGAGTATTTCTTCTCACGCTCATTACGGGAATTGGATTAAGTGTAAAAAAAGCCAAGAAGCATGGCGTTAAATCTTGGGATAAAACCACACAAAAGCTGATTATCAACTTATTTATTCCGCTCATTGCCGGAGGTATCCTTATTATAGTTCTATACTTGAATGGCATTGTTGGGCTTATCGCTCCAACTACTTTAATTTTCTATGGCCTTGGCCTGATCAACGCAAGTCACTACACTTATAGAGATATTAGATATTTAGGCCTTTTAGAAGTGGCTCTTGGCCTAATCGCCAGTTTCGTGGTGGGATATGGCCTGCTCATTTGGGCAATTGGTTTTGGCCTGTTACACATCGTTTATGGTACATTGATGTACTTTAAATACGACAAGTGAAAGAATATATAGATCGGTTAAATAAGGCTTTCGACAACCGTGTTAGGTTGGGCATCATGTCTGCTCTGGCGGCCAATGAGTCATTGGATTTCAATAGGCTGAAGGAATTGCTAGACTTAACTGACGGAAATCTGGCCAGTCATTTGAAAGCCTTGGAAAAAGAAAGCTATATCACTTTCGAAAAGTCTTTCGTTGACAGAAAACCAAAGACCACCTATAGCATCAGCAAAGCAGGAAAAGCCGCTTTCGAAGACCACATCAATGCCCTTGAGGCGATCATTAAGAATCAAATTCAATAAACATTAGGATGAAAGAGAAGAGGTTGAAGATTTTATTGAAATGGGGACTTAGGTTGCTCACTTTTTACTGTTGGTTCCGTCAGAAAAAGAATAAAGAAAGAATATTAGCTGCCTTTCTCCTCATTCCTGCCATACTGCTGCTAATTCCCAGCTACACTTTTAGATTGACCTTATTTCAATCTTTCCTCTTTCAGGCCATGTTGGTTTATGGACTGCTAAGTGCCTTTTGGATTGTCAAACATCACTACCGACTGGCGGGAGTCAATTTTATAATCTATTTTCTACTTCTGGTGAAAATCAGTGGGCCAATTAACAAAACCTATAAAATTGATCAGGGCGATGAAACACTGAAAGTGCTTCAGTTTAATGTCCTTTCAGTGAATGATAAGTATGACGAAACAATCAATAGCGTAATTGAATTAGAGCCCGACTTTGTTTCCTTTCAGGAAGTGAGTCATCAATGGGCAGAGGTTTTAGTTGCCGGGCTTTCTCAGGAATATCCATTCTACAAAGTGGTTGAGCACCCGGATCAGGGACAGGGCATTGCTGTATTCAGTAAGTATCCGCTGCAAGATGTTGAGGAAGTTCATGTCACCAGCACCGCTAACATTACCGGTAAAATTTTGGTGGGTAACGAAGCTGTCAACTTCCTAGCCCTACATACCAAGTCACCAACTAATCGCAGTAAATGGAACAACCGAAATAACCACCTCAAGTGGGCGGAAGCATATGTCAATGAGCAACCTGGAGAGTTTTTGGTGCTGGGTGATTTCAACACCGTTCCATGGGATAACAGAATGCTAAATTTTCAGTCTTCTACCGAGCTAAGTGATAGCCGGAAAAAGCTTACCCCTACATATCCAACTTGGAATCCCTTCGTTGCCCAGATTCCGATAGACTATATCCTCCACTCCAAAGGCATTGGTTGCGACTCATTGGATGCGGTTAGAATCACTTCTGATCATAAGGCCATTATGGGGAGTTTTCTAGTGGCGAGTAAATAGAGCTTCAATTCTAAAAGTGGAAAACACCTCTAAAAAAACGGATGCCGGATTAAATTTTGCATCAATTATAGGGAGCTTAGGAATAATTGCTTGGTTAATCTCAGATTTCTATGGAGGAATGATCATTCATTTATTCTCATATTTCTACGCCATTGCCTTTATAGTTGTTCTTTACATTACTTCTCTTGCTGAAACTCTCGTAAACTGGTTGAGAAAGGGGACTCAGTATGTTAAAGTAAGGGTCATTGTTCACCTTATAGTCTTTCTAAGTTTTATAGCCTTCAATATTCATAATTCGGAAATTCTAAGGTCTGAGAGGGTATTAACAGCAACTTTAAGGGATGATCTGTTTCATTATACTTTGGTCTTTAGAAAAAACGGTAAGGTCGAAACTCATGAGAATGGGTTTTTAGGATATTCTCAAGTCCATTTCGGTAAATACCGGCTTGAAGAAGGACTTATTATATTCGATGAAAAGCCTTATGACAATGACTTTATTCCAGATAGTGTTCTTCTAGACCTAGAAGAAAATGCCATTTTCATCACAAAAGATTCTTGTAACAAGTTTTCGAGAGAAAAAGTGTGGCTGAATCATTTCGAAATAGATTCTATTGATGCGACATTCTTTAATCGTCAATAATGTTCTCATTCAAGGTTTCACTTTGAGTGAAGCCTTGAATTACTGCCGCAAACAACCTTTGACAAACTTGAATTTAGTAGCATGCACAGCAGCTGAAACACTAGAGAAGCCTTTGGCTAAAGTTTGTCAAAGGTCAGTGTTAAGCAACTGTGCAGCTACTTTTCCATCCTGAGTTTACCTAAGGATCGGCCCTGTAGTCTAGTTAGGCTGATCCCTCGATTCCTCGGGATAGAAAAATCATACTTCATAAGTTTCCGAATTCACCAATTACCAAGTTCACAAATCAACCACTTCCCTAATTATCCAAACCCGAAACTTTAATCATTGAGCCTCAGTTGTATTTGCGTTGTTAAATCCTGACCTTTGTCGATTCTGCTTCTGCAGCCTGCTCTGATGGAAAAATTCAAAGAAAATGCGACAATAGAATCTGCCCCGATAGATATTTCCGGGCATGAGAATATTGAGGTTTTTGGTGCCCGTGAGCACAACCTGAAGAACATCGATATTACCATTCCGAGAAATAAACTGGTTGTCATCACCGGTATCTCTGGTTCTGGCAAGTCTTCATTGGCCTTTGACACCATCTATGCCGAGGGACAACGCAGGTATATGGAAAGCTTTTCAGCCTATGCCCGCTCCTTCATTGGCGATATGGAGCGACCTGACGTTGATAAAATTAATGGGCTCAGCCCGGTTATCTCCATTGAGCAAAAAACCACCTCAAGAAACCCAAGGTCTACTGTTGGCACGCTGACGGAGATTTATGATTTTTTGAGACTTTTATACGCTCGAGCCGGTATCGCTTTCTCCTACCTCACCGGAAAACCGATGATCCGCCAGTCAGAAGATCAGATCATCGATCACCTCATCAAGAATTTCGAGGGCAAAAAGCTGATCATCCTGGCTCCAGTAGTTAAAGGTAGAAAAGGTCATTATCGTGAGCTATTTGTTCAGATCCGCAAAATGGGTTTCACAAAAGTCCGTGTTGACGGAGTGGTGATGGAGATGGTGCCCAAAATGCAGGTAGACCGTTATAAAACCCACGACATTGAAATAGTCATTGACCGAATCATTACAGATCCAAGTGATCGTTTCCGCATTGCTCAAAGTGTGAAAACCGCTATGAGCCATGGCAACGGGGTAATGATGGTTCGTGACGAGGATAACGAAATCCATCATTTCTCAAAATACCTAATGGACCCGGAAACCGGTCTCTCTTACGATGAGCCCGCACCCAATAATTTCTCTTTCAACTCACCCTATGGTGCTTGCCATACCTGTAATGGGTTGGGTCAGATTGAAGAAATCAGTAAAGAAAGCGTAGTTCCAGACCCGAATTTGAGCATTAGCCGAGGTGGTTTGGCTCCTTTAGGAGACTATCGTGATATCTGGATTTTCAAAAAGCTGGATGCGATTCTCAAAAAGCACAAAGCTAATCTTACAACACCTATTAAAGACCTGCCAGAAGGTGTTTTAGATGTTTTACTCTATGGTGATGATGTACCTGTTGCAGTAAGCTCTAAGAAATATCCGGG
>JABXIP010000269.1 GCA_013373005.1 Cytophagia bacterium
AACCTCCTCCTCTGTTATAATTTCCGATAGCTTACCATGCATGGGCTTTTTTGCCTTCTCCAAATGTGCTCCACAAGCCAGCCCAATAGCCTGATGCCCCAGACAGATTCCCAAAACCGGAAGCTTGCCCAAATAATGATGAGTAACTTCCATCAGTCTGCCCGCTGAATGTGGCTTTTCCGGACCAGGAGACAAAACCACTGCAGTATATTTTCCCTCTATAATCTCCTCAATAGGGCTGTCGTTTCGCTTCACCTCTACATCCACTGAGAGCTGAGCAAAGTAGTCCACCAAATTGTAAGTGAATGAATCGTAGTTGTCTAAAAGGAGTATCAAACAGGGGAAAGTAAAGCTTTGATAGACTCAAGCATGTCTTGTGCAAAAGGCAGCACAACATCCAGACTGGCAATCAGTTTTGGACCCAGTTCTGTAAGAAAAGGATAAAGCACCAACTCTTCCTCTTGCCCTGGCAATTCAATTCCGAAATTGTTCACCAGCCACAGCAAAATACTCACTCCAATAGCCCATTTAACAAGTCCTAAAATGGCTCCGGCAAATTTGTCGAAGCCACCTAAGAGCGTCATATCAATCATTTTCTTCAGCAACTTGCCAAGCATGTTGATGAGAAGAATAATGGCCAAAAAAATGATCAGAAAAGAAATGAATGGTAAAAGCTGACCAAAGTCTTCAAAATACTCAGAGAGGTAAACCATTCCGGTTTCCATCAGCTTAAAGCCACCAATAATAGCCAGAATAAAGGCCAAGACACCAACTATCTCCAATAGCAACCCTTTTTTGAAGCCTAAAAATGCCCCAAAAACGAGAGGTATAAGCAAGATGACGTCTAACGTTTTCAATTACTGTGTGAGCAAAGTTTTAACCATGGTTGAAATGGCTTTGCCATCTGCCTTTCCGGCCAAAGCCTTGGTAGCTGCACCCATTACCTTACCCATATCCTGAGGGCCAGAAGCTCCAACCTGAGCAATTATTTTTTCCAGCTCCGCTTTCAATTCTTCTTCAGAAAGCTGCTTAGGAAGATATCTTTCAATAATCTCAGCCTCCTCAATCTCTACCTTATACAAATCTTCTCTTCCTTGCTCCTGATAAATAGCAGCAGAATCTTTCCTTTGTTTCACTGCTTTGGCAAGCAATTTCATTTCTGCATCAGAAGAAAGCTCACCAACACTCCCCTTGTCAGTCTCGGCCAAAAGGATCATAGATTTTATAGAACGAAGGGCTTTTAGCTCATCTTTATTTTTAGCAAGCATGGCTTGCTTAATATCTGCATCAATTTGCTGTTTTAGGCTCATGTTGAATTATTCTAGTGAGTTTTGAAATCATTAACTTGCAGGCAAAGTTATGCAATAAAGCTAATTTGAATGACTAAGCTGAGTGTTAACATTAATAAGGTAGCCACCATCAGAAACGCAAGGGGAGGAAATAATCCTAATGTGGTTCAGGTAGCCTTAGATGCAGAGCGTTTTGGTGCGCAGGGAATTACCGTTCACCCAAGACCCGATGAAAGACATATTACAACACAAGATGTATATGACTTGAAAAAAGTGGTGACCACCGAATTCAATATTGAGGGCTTTCCCGATGAACGTTTTATGAAAATACTAAGCGATGTAAGGCCTGAACAAGCCACTCTTGTACCAGACCCACCAGATGCAATCACATCGAATGCGGGTTGGGATACCATCGGCCGAGCCGATGAACTGCGCCCTTTGATTGAGCAAATTAAAGCCATGGGCATTCGTGTTTCTATATTTGTGGAACCTGAAATTGAAATGATTGAGGGGGCTCATGCCTTAGGTACTGACCGTATTGAGTTATATACTGAGATGTACGCCACCAGCTTTAAATCAGACCCGGCAAAAGCTATTGCCAAATATGCAGAAGCAGCAGCAAAGGCACATGAACTTGGGTTGGGCATTAATGCCGGTCACGACCTGGATCTTGATAACTTGAATTACCTGGTAAAAACCATTCCTAATATCGATGAGGTATCTATAGGTCATGCTCTTATCTGTGATGCCCTTTATTATGGACTTGAAAATACTATTCAACTTTACCTGAGAGCACTTAAAATATGAGCTTACTCAATCACAAAATTTTAGGAGAAGGCGAGCCTTTGGTGGTTCTTCATGGCCTTTTCGGATCCCTCGACAATTGGATGACCCTTGCTAAAAAATGGTCTGAAAATCGACAAGTGATTTTGGTAGACCAAAGAAACCATGGCAACTCATTTCATGCAGATGAATTTAATTACTCAGTCATGGCAGAAGATCTGCTCAAGCTTCTAAAACATCTTAGGATTGACAAAGCAACCATTCTTGGCCATTCCATGGGCGGAAAAACAGCCATGCAATTTGCCATTGAACATGCGGAAAAAGTGGACAAACTCATCGTGGCAGATATTGGTCCCAAGTTCTATCCAGTCCACCACCAAACTATTCTTAAGGCATTCTACTCGGTGCCTGTTAAAGAGCTTAATTCAAGAAATGAGGCTGACGAAATTGTTTCGCGATTGATCTCTGAATTTGGAACCCGACAGTTTTTACTTAAGAACTTAGCGCGGGAAAAGGATGGTTTCAGTTGGAAAATGAACCTTGATGTTATTGCCAAGAATATCGAAGAAGTAGGTAAGTCACTCAATCAGAACGCTCAATTCGTTAAACCCACTCTATTTATAAGAGGGTCTAATTCGGACTATGTGTTAGATAGCGATCTAAATTTGATTCATTCGATTTTTACGGATTCTCGGGTCGAAACCATTGATGGTGCCGGACATTGGCTTCACGCTGAAAAGCCCAACGAGTTTTTTGAAACTGTTAACTCTTTTTTGAATTAGTATGAAGCAAGGTGTTGTCTACTTAATCCCAAATACAATTTCTTCTGATACTCAGGAAGAGGTGATTCCTCAACAGGTCAAAAATGCCATCTTAGATACCGATGTTTTCTTCGTTGAAGACCTAAGAACCGCAAGAAGATATGTGAGCAGCCTCAAACTGGGCTTGACGATTGAAGATTTAGAATTTCAGATTCTAGACAAAAAAACCAGCTTTGAGCAGTGTTTTGAAATTGCTCAGATGGCGCTGGAAGGAAAAAATTTAGGAGTTATTTCCGAAAGCGGTTGCCCTGGGGT
>JABXIP010000295.1 GCA_013373005.1 Cytophagia bacterium
TTATCGTCAAGCTCCTAAGCAAATTATCATTGCAGGTCGATTGATAGCCTTTAAGGGGCATAAATTTCTAATTCAGGCAATGCCCAAATTGGTTGAGACTTTTGGTTCTGATGTTAAGCTTTTGATTGCCGGAACGGGTGACCTGGAATTGGAATTGAAGGAGCAAGTTAGTGAACTTGGCTTATCTGAGAGTATTGAATTTTTAGGCTATAGTAAGGAAGTGGGTTGCCTAATGGCTAACTCGGATGTGGTGGTGGTTCCGTCAATCTCCGAGGGCTTTGGTGTGGTCTTTTTGGAAGCTTTTTCGGCTAAAACTCCTGTTGTTTCATGGAATGTTCCTGCTGGAAATGAGTTGATTCAACATGGCAGGACAGGTTATTTGGTGAAGCCTTATGATGTGAGTTTATTGGCAGAACAGCTTATTGATATTTTGGATAATCCGGAGGACCAAGGCGATATTGTAGAAGGAGCTTATGATAAGTTAAAGTCTTATTTCAATCTAGAGCGTATGGTTGAGGAAACTATTGCCTTTTATAGAGACGCCTTAATTAAATAATATTGAGGTTGCCGTATTTCAGGTTTAACTAACTCAAACTTTGTCTTCGAAGTAACTAAAGTTAACTTCTAAACTAATTAACCAATTACCTAATTAATAGCTTTTGGCTTCTTTTGAAATACCCGGCCTAATTATAGCAATAATCTTCTTTTCGATTATTGTCTATTTCGTTGGCCAACGCCAGGTTCCGCGGCAATTTCAGAATATGGTAACCAACTCGATTCTCATTAGAATTGTAGCTGTTTTTGCCTATGCTTTAGTAGTTTTTGCTATTTATGGTGGAGGGGGAGATCCTGTAATTTATTTTCGTTGGGGCCAGCGTTTTGCAGGGTACTTTAGGGACTTTGATCTTTCCCCATTCTTTGATCGCAATTTGTGGAGAGGCCCTGCATTTACAGGAACAAACTTTGTAGGCTATCCAGCAGCTTTATTAATTGTGCTAGTTGGGGAAAGCTTTAGAGGAACTTGGTTGCTCTATTCATCGCTTTGCCTAATTGGACTGTTTTATTTTGCGAAAGTATTTTATCGAGCATATGGTGGAATCGAGTACAAAAACTACCTCTACATTCTTCTTTTATATCCCTCTCTTTGGTTTTGGACAGCCAGTGTCAGTAAAGATACTTGGGTCATCTTTGGTGTAGGAGTTTTCCTCACTGGTATGGTGAGTAAAAATAGAAAACAAAGTATTTATGTAATGAGCTTTGGCTTGTTCTGGTGTTATCTGGTTCGCCCGCAGATGGCAGCTATGCTGGCCTTTGCCTTAGCTGGTGCATATTTCATAAGTACTTTAAAGAAGTTTACATTTCAGAATGTCTTTATCCTGATATTGGCGGTAATAGGAGCTTTTTACTTCCTCTCTGTAGTTGGGGTCGAAGATGTTTCTGAAGTGACAGAATTCGCTCAGGAAACACAAAGAAAGTCATCCTATGGTGGTAGCGAGATTTCAATTTCACAAGGTCCTTTAAAGTTTATACAAGCTCCTATTAATATTCTTTTGAGACCATTCCCCTGGGAGGTAGGAGGGTTTTTACAGATTATCAGCTTCTTTGATATCTACTTTATTTGGTTTCTGGCATTCAGAAATTGGAATTCTGTTAAAAGGGCCGTTTTAATGATTAGGAAAGATAGATTAATAGCCTTCTGCTTTATTTTTATTGGTCTTTTTGCAGTAGGTGGGGGGCTGGCATTAGTGAATCTAGGGTTGATAGCTCGACAAAGAATTATTCTATATCCTTTCATGTTTATGATCATCTATGCTTATTCGGATAAGCGAATCGCGTTTCTAAGAAGTAAGAGAAAAGAAGATCAGGAAAAACGTTATCAAGAAATTGCAGAACTCCAAAAGACCTAAATTTCTTCTGATCGGTGGATTTGCTTCATCCTTAATAAACTTTAGAGGTCCTCTATTGAAGAGACTGACGTTGGATTTTGAGGTCTATGCTGCTGCTCCTTTTATAGATAATGATACAAGGCTTCAAATTGAGCAGATTGGAGTAACCTGCATTTCAACAGAGTTTGAACGAACTGGCCTCAACCCTGTCAATGATCTTAAGGCGTTTACTAAATTCAGAAAGCAAGTCAAGACTATTAAGCCAGATTTTGTCTTGGCATATACCATCAAGCCAGTAGTGTTTGGTCTCAAAGCGGCAAGGTTCAAAGGAGTAAAGCGCTATGCACTTATTACCGGAAAAGGGTCTGGATTTGATGAAAACACATTGAAGTCTAAGGCAATTTCAAAGGTTGTTAAGGGCCTTTATAGAGATGCCTTGAAGTCGGTAGACGGGGTTGTTTTTCAGAACAAGGAGGATCAATCCTTTTTCTTGGAGAATGAATTGGTGAAGAACAATATTGGCTCAATAGTAATAGAGGGTACTGGTGTAGATATGAACCATTATCGATTACATTCGGAACCTACTGTTTCACGTAAACTTAAATTCCTATTCATTGCTCGCCTGATTAGAGAGAAGGGAATTCCTGAGTTGGTTGAAGCAAGCAGAATGCTACGGAGGAACGGCTATGATTTTGAGGTCCAGTTATTGGGCTGGATTGATCCCAACCCGGGAGGGATCTCACAAGAAGAGCTTAATGAGCTTCACGAATCTGGTATTGTTAATTATCTCGGAACTACAGAGGACGTGAGGCCTTTTATTGAAGCCTCGGATGTATTTGTGTTGCCGAGTTATTACAATGAAGGGCTACCTCGGACCATACAAGAGGCCATGGCTATGAAGAAACCAATCATTACTACTGATCACCCTGGCTGTAAGGAAACGGTTATTCAAGGAGAAAATGGTTTTTTGATACCTATCAAAGACGCTTCTGCACTGTCTGAAACAATGGAATACTTCATTAATAACCCACAAAGGGTTCTGGAAATGGGTCAAAAAAGTCATGAAATAGCAAAAGAAAAGTTCGATGTAAATAAGATTAATGAACGTTTGCTTAAATTCATGAAGCTAAATGATGTATAGGAATTTCTTCAAAAGGCTGTTTGATCTGATAGCTGCCTTGGCAGCTTTTTTATTGTTAAGCCCAATCTTCTTGGTGACAACCGTTTTATTATCATTTGCCAATTCAGGCAAACCATTTTTCTTCCAGTCGCGGCCGGGTAAGGCTGGCAGGGTCTTTCGCATTTTTAAATTTAAGACCATGAATGACAGAAAAAGCGCTAATGGTGAGTTGCTTTCGGATGCCGAAAGGCTTACCTCAATAGGGAAAATAGTTAGAAAACTTTCTTTGGATGAGATACCTCAATTATTAAATGTAATTAAGGGAGACATGTCATTGGTGGGCCCTCGCCCTCTTTTAGTAGAGTACTTGCCATTGTATAGTGAAAAACAGGCAAAGCGTCATGATGTTTTACCTGGCATCACTGGTTGGGCTCAAGTAAATGGAAGAAACACCTTAGATTGGTCAACCAAGTTTGAATATGATGTTTGGTATGTAGAAAACCTTAGTCTTTGGCTCGATCTAAGAATTTTAACTTTAACCTTGAAAAAGGTGTTCAAAAAAGAAGGTATAAGCGCGGATAATTCTGCAACCATGGAAAAATTTAGAGGTAACTGATTATGGTACTTTTTGGAGCTTCAGGACATGCGAAGGTAGTTATTGATATTCTTGAGAGGTCAGGGATCGAGGTGAGTCATTTGGTAGATGCCAACCCTGAGATTGAGGAGTTGGCAGGCTATCAAGTTATGGACGAAGCAGGGTACATGTCCTTGTCGGAAGAAGAATACATTATTTCTATAGGGTCCAATACCATTAGAAAGAAAATAGTAAAGGACAGTAATCTTGTTTATGGATGGGCTGTTCACCCATCAGCAATTTTGGGAGACGATGTCAGCATTGGGCAAGGTACTGTAGTAATGGCCGGAGCCATTATAAATCCTTCCACTCATGTGGGTAATCACTGTATTATTAATACCTCAGCCTCTATTGATCATGATTGCATTATAGAAGATTTTGTTCATATAAGTCCAAATGCTACTTTATGCGGCACTATAGAGGTTGGTGAAGGAACACATGTAGGAGCTGGGGCCACCATTATTCCGAATTTAAAAATAGGAAAATGGGCAACAATTGGTGCTGGAGCTGTGATTATTGAAAATGTACCTGATTATGCGGTGGTAGTGGGTAATCCGGGTAGAATTATTAGAATAAAGAATGGAGAAGAGTAGAATATGGATTTCCTCTCCTCATATGGGAGGCAGTGAACGCAAGTATGTTGACCAGGTTTTTGATTCTAACTGGATCGCTCCAATTGGCCCTATGGTCGATCGTTTTGAGCAATCTATCGCTGAATATGTTGGGGTAAATAGTTGCGCAGCTTTGAGCAGCGGAACGGCTGCCATTCATTTAGCGTTGAGAACTCTGGGAATAGGAGAAGGGCATGAAGTCATTGTTCAATCTTTTACTTTTTGTGGTTCTATTAACCCCGTCTTGTACGAGAAGGCAACACCGATATTGGTAGATAGTGAACCCGATACCTGGAATATGTCACCTGAATTACTGGAAGAAACAATTCGGGATAGAATCAA
>JABXIP010000329.1 GCA_013373005.1 Cytophagia bacterium
GTAGAAGAGTAGAGGAAAAGATCACCATCGATACCGGAACCGGTATAGTCTATTACATAAACAATGAGTGGGATGAAGCCCAAAATGAGAAACGAAATGAAAGTGACAAAACCCATTTGCAGTGGCGATTTGGTCTCTTCAGTCATGTCCAGCTCCTCTTTCATCATTACATCTACCCATCGGTCTTTGTCTTCTGTAATCTTGTCAACCACTTGCTCAAGTAGTTCACCCTCAAAGCCCTTGGCTGCATATATCTCTCTTATTTCCTCTCTTTCTTTTTCCGGCAGATTGTCTACTTCCCAATATTCAATGGCTTTGTGTTTTTGGTAATTTTCTTTTTCTGATTTGGTAGACAGGTAACTGCCAACGGACATGGAAAAACCATCGGCAAACAGATTCGCGAAGCCAAGTATCAGAACAATGGCACTGTCTAAATGGGCTCCGGCAGCTCCAGCTACCACGGCAAAAGTGGTGACGGATCCATCGATTCCACCATAAATAAATTCACCTATATAATCCTGGAATTTCGAAAACCACTTGTTTTCGCCATGTAAATGAGATTCATGATGTTTTGCCATATTATTCCAGGCTTACGGTTAAAAGAGAGTCCACTTTGTGAAGTTGAGCAGAAGCGAGATCATAAAGCCTATTCAGTTCGTATTCATCGCTAGTCTGATTCCATATAATGTTTTTGAAGGTGATTGAATTGATTGCCTTCATGGAAATAATCTTGAATGCTGGAAAGTCTACCTCATCGAATAAAAAGTCCATAAACTTCGATTGCTTGCGGTCTTGATAGCCACTAGACAAATCCTGAAGTTCTTGGAGCTGAGTTTGAAGAAGTAATAATTCGTTCTTTAGCTCAATGTTCGTATAGCTCCAATTGCTTTCCAAATAAGCTTGAGTAGCTTGATTTTGCAGGTCAGGCGTGCTGGTTCTTACCAACTTAAATACATGCTCAGAAGCAAACTCACTTGTAATAGGGCCGTTTTTTAGAGCTTCGAGGAGTGCTATCGAATGCTGGGTAATATCGCTTCGGTACTCTTTAAGACTTTCGAATTCTTCAATATTGATTTCAATTTCCTTTTTCAGATTGCTGAGGGAGTTGATTTCAATTTGTCGGCTGATTCTTTTTTCATTGTAAATCTGAAGTTGAAAGGCGGCAGTAATCCCTACTATCACGATGATGAGTTCCATCGAATAAGCTTTGAAGTCGGCCCGGCTCAAGAATCTTTTTAGTCTCACAAATACTTAGGTAGAGAGCCTAAATTAGCCAATTTTATTTAGAAATGGTTAAGGAAATACTTCCTTCCAATCAACATTAGAAATGGCTAGATATAGCGAATTACCCCTTCCATTCAAATGGAAGATAACATGGCAGGCATGAGAGGGGAGTTAGTCTACTCTCTCGATTTTGGCACCTAATGCATTGAGGCGGGTGTCAATGTTCTGATAACCTCGGTCAATCTGCTCCACATTGTCAATGATTGAACGGCCTTCTGCAGAAAGAGCTGCAATCAATAGCGCCTGGCCTGCACGAATATCTGGGGATGTCATGCGTATACCTTTCAGCTTCTGCTGTCTGTTCAGGCCAATTACAGTAGCACGGTGTGGGTCGCAAAGAATAATCTGAGCCCCCATGTCGATAAGCTTGTCCACGAAGAACAGGCGGCTTTCGAACATTTTTTGGTGAACTAAAACGGTTCCTTTAGCTTGAGTAGCTACTACCAACACAATACTCAAAAGGTCAGGAGTAAGTCCCGGCCATATGGCATCGGCAATAGTCATAATGGAGCCATCAATGAAGGTCTCAATCTCATACCGGTCTTGCGATGGCACAAAGATGTCATCACCTCTGAACTCCATGTCAATACCCAGCCTTTTGAAAGTATCAGGGATAACTCCAAGTTCAGGTATTTTACAGTCTTTGATGGTGATTTCGGACTGAGTCATGGCTGCCATTCCAATGAATGAGCCGATTTCAATCATATCAGGCAGCATGGTATGCTCCGTACCACCAAGAGCATCTACTCCCTCAATATTTAGAAGGTTCGAGCCAATGCCTGAGATTTTTGCTCCCATACGATTCAACATTTTGCTCAATTGTTGAAGGTAGGGTTCACAAGCCGCATTGTAAATGGTGGTTTTTCCTTTAGCCATAACAGCGGCCATCAGGATATTAGCAGTACCGGTTACGGAGGCTTCATCGAGTAGCATATAGGTGCCTTTCAGCTGACTGGCATCTATGTGATACATGCCGGTTTCTGCTTCATAAAGGAAGCGAGCTCCTAGTTTCTGAAAGCCGATGAAGTGAGTATCCAGCCTCCTTCGGCCGATTTTGTCTCCACCTGGTTTAGATATTTTTCCTTTTCCGAAACGAGCCAAAAGTGGCCCTAAAATCATTATTGAACCTCTTAAGGATGAAGCTTTTTTTCTAAAATCTTCGGTTTCCAGATAGTCGATATCCACATCTTTGGCACAAAAGCGATAACTTTCATTACCTAGATATTTCACATCTACTCCCATTTCAGCCAAAAGCTCGATGAGCTTATTGACATCTCTGATGTCTGGAACTTTGTTGATTGTTACCGGCTCTGGCGTAAGCAGAACGGCACATAGAATTTGTAAAGCTTCATTTTTGGCACCTTGAGGAATTATTTCCCCTGAAAGGCGGGTGCCACCTTCAATAATGAAAGAGGACATTTAGTTTCTGCGTCTTTTGTTGTTTCTTCTTCGGTTGTTGTTGTCGCGGTTGTTATTGTTGGTATTACTTCTGTTAGAACGATGCGACTCTTTGACATTGTTGTTGAACAGACCGAATTCTTTCACCTTTTCGATATCAATATCCAATTGACCTTTTGAAAGCTCTTTAATCTGCTTCAAGATGATCTCATCATCGATGTTGTCTTTGTTCCATGTGTTGTAGAACGACTTCATCAGTCTTCCAATATGGATGATTGCAGACTCTCGGGTTTCAGGGTCTTCCATGGCAATGGCCTGCTCAATCATAATCTCAACGCTGCGGCCATAGTGCATGTATCTAATGTTCGAGCTTTTGTATTGAACTCGTTGTGGCTTTTTACCAATCGCTTCTTTGTCAGGCATTGGGAAAGGCGCATCTACATCTAGTTCGAAGTTTGAAATCTGATATAGGTCGTCCCAAACTTTCTGATCGTAGTCCTGATTGCCTTTGATGTTGGTGTTGATCTGCTTCATCAAATCGGTCAAGGTTTCTGCATAAGCGCTTCTTTTTTCCTTGTCTTCTATAGTTTTGATGTGATTGACCAATTTTTGGATGTTGCGACCGTACTCTAACAATTTCACTTCAGATCGCTCCGTATTATATTCTAATCCCATTGATTTTTAGTCTTGGTTCAAATTAGTAATTATTATTTAAAAGCTACTTTCAAGCTTGTTTATTCTACTATTCTAAGCTTTGCGAAGGCTAGTAATAATGTTTTCTCTCCAAAGTCTTCGAAGATGACAATGGCCTTACGATTGGCCCCATCTGTGTCTACTTTGTTCACCCTGCCAAAACCAAATTTTGGATGTTCTACCTTCATGCCCTCCGCTAGGTTGGAGGTATCGCTTGGTCTAAAATCTGCAGAGGGCTGATGGTATTGCAATGGCTTTTTAGCCACTGGCTTCTTATTAGCCATCAGGTTGCGTGCAAAACTCGATGAAAAACCCGGAGGTTGCTCATTTCTACCCAACTTAGGTTCGCGGCTACCGTACCTGGTATTTACGAAAATGTAATTCGGATCAACTTCTTCAATGAAACGGCTCGGCTCACAATTGGTTAACCTGCCAAACCTGTAACGTGAGAGGGCATAAGAGAAGTATAGATTTTCTTGCGCTCTGGTAATGGCTACATAAAAAAGTCTTCGTTCTTCTTCCAAATCAGCACGACTACTGAGCATCATTTGCGAAGGGAAAAGATCTTCTTCCAGTCCAACCACAAATACATTCTTGAATTCTAGTCCTTTTGAGGCGTGAATGGTCATTAAGGAAACGAAGTCATTGTCGGTTGGATCTTCGTTATCAGCATCGGTCAAAAGGGCAATGTCTTGTAAGAAAGCCCCCAAGCTCTTGTCTTCCAGTTCAGGGTCTTCAACGAATTCCTTCATCGCGTTCAGTAATTCCTGAACGTTTTCGTATCGGTTAAGCCCTTCAACAGTTTTGTCTTCGTAAAGCTCTTTCAGCAAGCCGGAAGTCTTAGCAATATGGCTGGCAGCTTCGAAGGCATCTTTAGCGTCTACATAGATTTTGAAGCTTTTTACCAAAGTGACAAAATCTCTTACCGCATTGGCCGCTCTTCCTGGTAAAAAGGAATCAATATTGGTTAATACTTCCCAGAGCGGAATATCATGCTCAAAGGCTGCAACTACAATTTTCTCAACTGAAGTCGGGCCAATGCCTCGTTTTGGAAGATTGATGATTCTTCTGAAAGACTGTTCGTCATTGGTATTGATGGCGAACCTCAAATAGCCCATCAGGTCTTTGATCTCCTTTCGTTGATAGAAGGAGAGGCCACCATAGATCTTATAAGGAATTCCAGACTTTCTGAGTGCCTCTTCTATGGCTCTCGACTGGCTGTTGGTTCTGTAAAGCACCGCAAAGTCTCTATTCTGATAACTATTTTGTGCTTTTTGCTCAAATACCGCTGAGGCAACAAATCGCCCTTCTTCGTTATCAGAAATGGATTTAATGAGTTCAATTCTGTTGCCCTCATTATTGGCAGTCCAGACAGATTTTTTAAGCTGGCCTTTGTTTCTGGAGATTAATGAGTTAGCTGCTTCAACAATGTTTTTAGTAGAACGGTAGTTCTGTTCCAGCTTAATCACCTTCAGGTCAGGAAAGTCTTTTTCGAAGTTGAGAATGTTCTCAATATTGGCGCCACGGAAGGCGTATATCGATTGAGCATCGTCACCAACCACTGCAATGTTCTGACTTACTGCAGACAGTTTCTTTGTAATCAGGTACTGAGAGACATTAGTATCCTGAAACTCATCGACCAATACATATTTGAATCTGTGCTGGTATTTGTGTAGCACATCCAGATGATCTCTGAAAAGAATGTTTGTGTTCAGGAGCAGGTCGTCAAAGTCCATGGCATCCGCCTTAAAGCATCGCTGGCAGTATGTTTTGTAGATTCTGCCCATTTCCGGCTTTTGAGCTGCAGCATCATCCGCTTCGTAAAGCGGATTGTTGATGTACTCTTTCCACTCTACTAAGCGGTTTTTAGCACCTGAAATTCGGTTCAATACCACATTGGGTTTGTAAACCTTATCATCCAGCCCGAATTCTTTTACAATGGTTTTGATAAGCGACTTTGAGTCATCAGAATCGTAAATGGTGAAGTTGCTTGGGTAACCTAATCTGTCGGCTTCGGCTCTAAGAATTCTCGCAAATACTGAGTGGAAGGTCCCCATCCAAAGATTTCGGGCATTTAGTCCTGCAACACGCTCAATCCGCTCCCGCATTTCCCGAGCTGCCTTGTTAGTAAAGGTGAGGGAGAGTATGTTAAAAGGATCTACTCCCTTTTCCTTAATCAGGTAGGCAATGCGGTAGGTGAGTACACGAGTTTTACCCGATCCGGCACCTGCAATAATCATAGCCGGACCCTCGGTGTTCACTACACCTTCATATTGTGGTTCATTAAGCGTTGAGAGGTAATCCATTCAGCACAAATGCTTCAAACTTAGGGATATTATTCAAGGTCTCACTTTAAGTGAGGCCTTGATTGAGATAAGTCCGCAAGTTAAGACTTGATTCTATTTTTCTTCAATTAATGACTGGAAGTATTCTTCGTAATTACGAATTGTATTCTCAATATTGAATTTTTCCAGAGCGGTCTTTTTGCCATTGGAGATCAACTTACTTCTTAATGGTTGGTCTGTCCTTATTTGGTTGATCAGCTCAGCAATTTTGGAAATGTCTCCATCTTCAAATAGTAGCCCATTTTCTCCATCCTGAATCAAATCGAGATTACCTGCATAGGCTGTGGCTATCACGGGAGTTTCCAAAGCCATGGCTTCGAGGAGTGATTGAGATAGCCCTTCCATGGTAGAAGCCAAAATATCGGCATCGAAGATTTTATAGTAGGCCAGTATATCATCCTTTTCCACATGGCCTTCAAAGAATAACTGGTGCGGGGTGGAGTATGAGTTTATTATTTCATGCATTTCTTCTGTAGGCTCAATGCCACAAAAGATCATTTTGAGAGGCTTCTCAACCAGGGCTAATGACTTAATTACCTGAATCTGATTCTTTGGTCTGGAAACTGAACCTAAAACAAAGTCGTCTGGTTTTAGATCAAATTTGGCTTTCAATCTTTCGACCTGAGCTGAATCGATATTTTCATATTTCGCTGTAGGCGTTCCGTTATGAATAACCTTCAGTTGAGATTCCTTGATGCCTAGCTTTATCAATCCATCTTTCACCTGATTACTTACCGCAACGATGCTGTCAGTCCATTGATTATAAAGGAAGAGTTGAAGCGGGCCACCCATGCTTAAAGGCATTTGCCTTCTGGTATGGACAATCTTTACTCCTAGCCCATACTTTTTGTTGGCAAAAATGCTTGTGTAGCGGTCGTGGCTAGATTGTGCATTAATGAGCTGAATGTTGTGGTTCTTGACA